>DATNNU010000226.1:0-2662 GCA_035601675.1 Steroidobacteraceae bacterium
CTGGAGCGTGCGCAGGCCGCGGCCACGCCCGAGGTTGTTCCCGAATCCCAGCTGCAGCGCCAGCACTTCGTACAACCGGTTTATCCGCCGGACGCGCTCGCCGACGGTCTGGGCGGCTCGGTGGAACTCGAATTCACCGTCACGCCTGCGGGCGCCGTCACCGACATCAAGGTGCAGGCGGCCGAGCCGCGCGGCGTGTTCGAACAGACGGCCATCGCCGCGCTGTCGCACAGCCGCTATCGCCCGGTGGAGCGCGACGGCGTGCCGATCGCACAGCGCGCGCGCATCAGACTGCGATTCAAGCCATGAACCCGCGGGTACTCATCGTCGGTGAGGACCGTGAGCTGCGCACCTGGCTGCGGCATCACATCGAGATCCTCTGGCCCGACGCCGCGGTTGAAGAGATCGAACCGGGCGAGCTGCAACTGCGGGCCGCCGGCCTGACAACGAAGAATCTCGACCTGATCGCGCTGAGCGCACAGTGCGGCGAGGCGCTCGAGGAGCCGATCGCCGGTCTTGAGCCGCTGCGCCGGCTGCTGCGCGGGGATGACCTGCCGCCGGTGGTCGTCATTGCCTCCGGCGGCAACGAGTTGAGTGCCGTGCGCGCGATGCGGCTCGGCGCTGCCGACTATCTGCCGCGCGGCCTGCTCAATGCGCAGCGGCTGGCGACCGCGTTGCGCCTGGCGTTGCGGACGCGCCGACGCAGGCCGCCGACACGTGCACGGCCGGCCAAGGCGCTGCCAAGGCGCATCGATCCGTCGCATCTGGACCTGCCGCAATACGCCATTCTGCACAAGCTCGGCGAGTCCTCACGCGCCGTGGTCTACTTCGCTCACAGCATCACGCTGGGCCGCAATGTCGCTCTGAAAATCAGCAAGCCGACCGTCGAGGACGCCCAGGAGAGCCGCGAGTTCGCGCGCGAATACGCCGCTATCTGCGCGGTGCAGCACCGCTCGGTAGTGGAGATCTACGATTATGGCTTCCATGCCGGTCGCGAATTCATCGCAATGGAATACTTTCCGTGCGGTGACCTGAAGACGCGCCTGCAGCAGCCGATGAGCGTGGCCGAGAGCCTCGGCTACGCGCTGCGGATCTGTGGCGCGTTGCGCGTCATCCACGCCGCCGGGCTGATTCATCGTGACCTGAAACCGCCGAACGTGATGCTGCGCGAGGACGGTTCGGTGGTGCTGATCGATTTTGGGCTCGCCAAAGGCCTGGATTCGACCGGCCAGAGCACCGCCATCGGCGTATTGCGCGGCTCACCGTATTACATGAGTCCGGAGCAGGCGCAGGGTGTGCCGCTCGATGCGCGCAGCGATCTGTATAGCGTCGGCGTCATGCTGTTCGAAATGCTCACCGGCAACAAACCCTACGTTGGCAACAGTGCGGTAGACGTCATGCAACAGCACGTGCATGGGCCGCGCCCGCGGCTGCCGACCGAGCTATCGACGTTCGAAGCGCTGCTCAACCGGTTCATGTCGCGCGAGCGTGACCGGCGCTTCCCCGACGCCGTGACCGCCTATTCGGCACTGATGGCCGCCATCGACGAGCTGGCCGTGCACGGCGCGCCGGCCGCTGCCGAGGAAGGCGGCTCATGAGCGACTCCACGATCGAGGCGATGCCGCAGGCGCTGCTGGTGGAGATCGAGACGCTGCGCGATCAGCGCGATCTGTACCGATCGCTGCTGCTGTCCGAACTGCCGCCGCTGGCCAGCTGCATGGCGCATGCGCTCGAAACCGTCGACCGCATCCGCGCGGCGCTGCGCATGTCGACCCGCGACCCGGATGCGTTTCGCGGTAAGATCGAACGTCTGCAGAATGAACTGTCCCGGCTCACGGACGCGATGCTGGGCCTGCACCTGCCCAGCATCACATCAAGAGTAAGCAGCGCCCAGGCGGCGCTGCACGCCATCGGGCTGCGGCCGGACATCAGCGGCAATGATCTGCTGCCGGCCATGGTCACACTCGAGGAGCTGTGCAGTCATCTTCTGATCGCCGCCGACTGCGCGGCTGTGCACCTGCCGCCTGCCGACGAGGACCACGCGTCCGATGAGTTCGAAGCGGCTCCGCAGCGCGCGCAGCCAAAGTTCGTCACAGCGCTGCAGCAGCTGAGCGATAAATTCGCCATCGGACAGGGCAAGCGCGTGGCTCTGGTGACCATGGGCCTGGAGGACATCCCTGAAGGCTGGGTCAGCACGCTGTTCGATCTGCTCGGCCAGCTGCTGCGCAACTCGATCGAACACGGCATCGAGGCGCCGCCGCTGCGCGCCGAACGCGCCAAGCCGGAGATGGGCACGCTGGTGGTCGAGTTCATCGACCACGGCGCGCAGGGCTTCGATCTCAACGTGCAGGACGACGGCGCGGGACTGGACGGCGAACGGATCGCTGATGTCGCAGTCAGACTCGGCCTACTGTCCGCGCAAGCCGCCGCCGCACTCGATCCGGCGCGACTTGCGAGCGTCATTTTTCAGCCCGGCGTCACCACCTCGAAGACTCCCGGACGGGGTGGCCTCGGATTGCAAATTGTGCGCGATCACGTGCAAGGGCTGGGCGGACGGATACAGGTCGCGGCCAAGCGCGGTCAGTTCACGCGCTATCGGATTTCCTTTCCGCCGCTGTCAGACACTAAGCTTTCCGCCAATCTGCCCGCTTGACACCTAATT
>DATNNU010000227.1:0-2242 GCA_035601675.1 Steroidobacteraceae bacterium
CGGCGGCGGCGGCGGCCCATCGGTGAACAGCGCCGACACGTCGCTGAGCGAGCCCATCCGCACCATGGGGTGGCGCGTGAATTTCGTGTGGTCGGCAAGCAGGTAGGTGGTGCGCGAGTTCCTGATGATCGCGCGCGCCGCGCGCACTTCGTCGTAGTCGAAATCGAGGAGAGTGCCCTGTTCATCAATGCCGCTGATCCCGATGATGCCGTAATCGACGCGGAACTCGCCGATCATGTCGCAGGCCGACTGACCGACGATGCCGCCGTCGCGGTTGCGCACGGTGCCACCGGTGACCATCACCGTGAACGAGCGGTTGCGCGCCATGATCTGCGCGACATTCAGATTGTTGGTGATGATCCGCAGATCCTCGTGCCCCAGCAGCGCCCGCGCCAGCGCCTCGGTCGTGGTGCCGATGTTGATGAACAGCGAGGAGTGATTCGGAATGTGGCGCGCGGTCAGTTCGGCAATCGCCCGCTTCTCCGGCGTACTGAGTTCCTGGCGCTCGCTGTAATCGATGTTCTGCGTACTGGACGCGAGACTCGCACCGCCGTGGTGGCGGCAGATTTCACCTTCATCACCCAGTTTCGCGACATCGCGCCGCACGGTCTGCGCGGTCACGCCGAAGGTTCTGGCGAGTTCCTCGTTGCTGACATAACCGCGCTGCTGGACCATCTGGATGATCTTGCGATGACGGTCTTCGGCTTGGATCCGACTCATAGATTCACCCATGGCGCCGGGCTGCGGATGCGCCGGCATTACTATCATGCCGATTTTGAGGCTGCGCCGCCAAATCGGGAGCGCGCTCGGTGTCCGGCACGCTGGTACTGATCGGCCTCTCCGGCTACGTGGGCCTGCTGCTGTGGGGCACCCATATGGTCGGCACCGGCGTGCAGCGCGGATTTGGCGCCGCGCTGCGGCGCGCGCTCGAGCGCAATTTGTCCGGCCGCTGGCGCGCGTTCGTCACCGGCATCGGCATCACGGCGCTGCTACAGAGCAGTACCGCCGTCGGACTGATGGCCACCTCGTTCACGGCGGCCGGCGTCATGGCGCTGGCACCAGCACTCGCCGTGATGCTCGGTGCCAACGTCGGCACCGCGCTGGTCGCGCAGATGCTGTCCTTCAATGTCGCGGTCGTAGCCCCGCCCCTGGTCCTGTGCGGTGTGCTGGCGTTCCGCTGGTCGAGCGGCAGCCGTGTACGCAACCTGGGCCGCGCCACCATTGGCCTGGGACTGATGCTGATGGCGCTGGCCGGACTACAGGCGACGCTGAGTCCGGTGGAGAACACGCCGCTGTTGCGATCGTTCCTCGAATCCCTCGCCGCAGATCCGCTGCTCGCCGTGCTACTGGCCGCCATACTGACCTGGGGCTGCCATTCAAGCGTGGTGATGGTGCTGCTGGTCGGTTCGCTGTCGGCAAACCATGTGATCAACGCGCCCGAGACGCTTGCGCTGGTCCTGGGCGCCAATGTTGGCGGTGCGTTGCCGCCGATGCTGCACGCCTCCACCGTGGCGGCGCGCCGCGTGCCGGTCGGCAACCTGTTGGTGCGGCTCAGCGGTGCGGTGCTGGCGCTGCCGTGGCTGACGCCGCTCGCTGTCCTGATGCAGCGACTGCTTCCGGCTCAGGAGCGCCTGGCGGTCAATTTCCACCTGCTGTTCAATCTGGCGCTTGCGGCGGTGTTCCTGGTGAACGTCGATCGCGTCGCGGGTCTGCTGCTGCGTTGGCTGCCGGATCCGCCTCGACCGCTCGACCCGGGGCGCCCGCTTTATCTCGAACGCGCGGCGCTCGACTCCGCTTCGGTCGCGCTGGCAAACGCCGTCAGAGAAACCTTGCGCATGTCCGATCTGGCAGCGGCCATGCTCGATGGCGCGCTCGAGCTGCTGCGCACCCGTGAACTGTCGTTCGCTGATCGCATCATCGAGAACGATCGGGCAGCGCGCCAGCTCGGCGGCGCGATCCGCAGCTATCTGGCCGCGATCGGCGGCGAACAGACGCTGGACGACCGACGCGAGGGCGCCAAAGGCCAGGAGATTCTCGCCGCCGTCATAAATTTCGAGCACATCGGCGACATCGTTGCCAACAGCCTCACGGATTTTACGGTCAAGCAGCTCAAACGAGGCCAGCTGCTGGCGCCCGAAGAAATTGCCGCCGTCACGGCCATTAATGCGGAGCTGATCGAGAGTCACAAACTGGCGCTCGCTGTGTTCCTGCGCGGCAACCGCGCCGATGCCCAGCTGCTGAT
>DATNNU010000228.1:0-3486 GCA_035601675.1 Steroidobacteraceae bacterium
GGCGGGATGATCGGCGCTGCCGTTTTGGGCAGCAACGCAGCCACCGCCGGTTGCTCGGCCGGTGGCTTGCGGTCGCGCTCAGCCGCGTCGATCACCGGCGGGGCTGCCGGAATCTGGTAGCTGACCTGGGAGTTCTCGGCCAGCTGGGCTTCATCGTCGCGCACGCGCCGGATGGAGTACTCGGGGGTCTGAATGTGCGGATTGGGCACGATCACCATCTGCGCGTGCGACTTGTCTTCGAGGGCGCGCAATGCCTCGCGCTTTTCATTAATCAGATAAGTCGCGACGTCCACCGGCACCTGGACGATGAGCCGCGCAGTGCGATCCTTGCGCGCGTCCTCGCCGATCAGGCGCAGGATCGACAGCGCCAGCGACTCGATGCTGCGAATGCTGCCGATGCCGTTGCAGCGCGGGCACACCAGGTGGCTCGACTCGCCGAGGCTCGGCCGCAGGCGCTGGCGCGACATCTCCAGCAGCCCGAAGCGCGACAGGCGCCCGATCTGGATGCGCGCGCGGTCCATTCGCATCGCTTCGCGCAGCCGTTCTTCGACGTCGCGCTGGTTCTTCTGCGACTCCATGTCGATGAAGTCGATCACGATCAGGCCGCCGATATCGCGAATGCGCAGCTGGCGCGCAATTTCGTCGGCGGCCTCGAGATTGGTGTTGCAGGCGGTAGTCTCGATGTCGGCACCGCGGGTGGCACGGGCCGAGTTGATGTCGATCGAAACCAGCGCCTCGGTGTAGTCGATCACCAGGGCGCCGCCCGAGGGCAGCTGCACCTTGTGCGCGTAGGCCGACTCGATCTGGCTCTCGATCTGATAGCGCGTGAACAGCGGAATGTCGTCGACATACAGCTTCAGGCGGCGCTGCGCATCGTTGGGCATGAAGCGCTGCATGTATTCCAGGCCCTTCTGGAACGCGCTGTCGTCGTCAACCAGGATCTCGCCGATATCATCGGTCAGGTAGTCGCGCAGTGCGCGCGTGACGGCATCGCTTTCCTGGTACACCAGGAAGGGTGCGCCGCGGCCCTTGGCCGCTTCGGCAATCGCCTCCCATTGCGTCTTGAGATTCTCCAGATCCCACTGCAGCTCTTCGGCCGAGCGGCCGACACCCGCGGTGCGAACGATCGCACCCATGCCGTCCGGCACGTTCAGCTGGTTCATCACCTCGCGCATCTGGTCCCGATCCTCACCCTCGATGCGGCGCGATACGCCGCCGGCGCGCGGGTTGTTAGGCATCAGGACCAGGAAACGCCCCGCCAGGCTGATGAACGTGGTCAGCGCGGCGCCCTTGTTGCCGCGTTCTTCCTTTTCGACCTGGACCAGCAGTTCTTGGCCCTCGGTGACCAGCTCGCGGATATTGAGCCGGCCCTGCGGCTGGGCGCGGAAGTATTCGCGGGAGATCTCTTTCAGCGGCAGGAAGCCGTGCCGCTGCGCGCCGTAGTCGACAAACGCCGCCTCGAGCGAGGGCTCGACGCGTGAAATGCGGGCTTTATAGATATTGGCTTTTTTCTGTTCCCGTGAAGGAATCTCGATGCTCAGGTCATAGAGTTTCTGTCCGTCGACCATTGCCACCCGCAGCTCTTCCTGCTGGGTTGCGTTGACTAGCATTCTTTTCATTTGCCTCTGCCAGAATTGGATGAGAGGCCGCGGTTGCCGGAGTGTGCACTTGTGGGGGCACATACTCGCAGCCGCCATGGACAGCGGAACACCCGAGGATCGATTGGCGCGTCAGATATGTCATCGATTGTCTGTCATCGACTTGCTGCTATTGACTCGTGGCCGCCATTGCATCGGCGGCGCGCCGGAAAACCTTGAGGTCCACTGACCGGCGGCGCGCTCGTGGGCTCGAACTTGCGGAGGAGCAACGTGGGCGAGCGCGGACCAGATCGGCCGACTCATGCGCGATGGCCTCGATTTCGAGGACCAACTACCATGCGGCGCTTGGCCGCAGTCTCATTGCCATAACCCGGACCCGTTCCTTAAAGATTTGGGAATCCGGCCTTTAGGCAACGAAATGATTATAGACACAGACGGTACTGGAAACAAACACTTGTGCGTAAGTTTTACCGCCGGAGAGCCCTTTGACCGAGATCGACCCGCGGCCCGAGCTGCCCGAGCGCAGATCCGCTGTACGGCACGTCGCGATCGACAGCAACGAGCAGGGCCAGCGGCTCGACAAGGTGCTGGGCCGGCTGTTGCCCGGCGTGCCCCGTAGCCGCCTGTTTCGACTCATCCGCCGCGGCGAGGTGCGCGTCAATGGGCGCCGCGCCGGTCCGGAGCAGCGGCTCAGCGCCGGCGACTCGCTGCGCCTGCCGCCGGTGCGCGAGGTCGCGCCCGATGCGCCGCGGCGCGTTCCCACCGGAATGATCGAGGCCATCGAGCGCGCCGTGATCCATGAAGACGCGCGGCTGCTGGTGCTCGACAAGCCCGGCGGCGTCGCGGTGCACGGCGGCAGCGGCCTGTCCTTCGGCGTCATCGAGGCGCTGCGCGCCTCGCGTCCGCAGCAGACGCTGGAGCTGGCGCATCGGCTGGATCGCGACACCAGCGGCCTGTTGCTGGTGGCGAAGCGCAGCTCGGCACTGCGCGCGCTGCATGGACTGCTGCGCGACGGCGCGGTGCAGAAGAGCTACCTGGCGCTGGTCGCCGGCCACTGGAACCTGGGGCACAAGCGCATCGATGCGCCGCTGCGCACCGATCTGCGGGTTGGCGGCGAGCGCACCGTCAAGGTGGACGCGCACGGCAAGAATGCGCTCACCGAGTTCAAGCTGATCGAGCACTACGGCGCCCGCGCATCGCTGATCGAGGCGATCATCCATACCGGCCGCACGCACCAGATCCGCGTGCACGCGGCCTACTGCGGTCATCCGGTCGCGGGCGATGCCAAGTATGGCGATGAAGCCTTCAACGAATCGCTGGCACTGCTCGGACTCACGCGCATGTTTCTGCACGCGCACAGCCTGTCATTCGTCTGGCCCGAGAGCGGCAGCGAGGAAAGTTTCAGCGCGCCGCTGCCGCCACCGCTGCGCGCCGTACTCGAGCAGCTCGGCAGCAAGCGTAGCCGTGCCAGGCGACCGGCACGGCGTGCGAAAGAGTAGAATTCTTCGCCTTACACAATACCCGAGCAGGAGTGGTGTCATGAAATTTCCAGTGGGACTGTTGCTGCTGATGCCCGCGATGGCATTGGCCCAGGGGCCGTTCGATGGCACCTGGAAGTCGCGGATTGATTCATTCAAGATGTCCGGCAAACCGGATGTGTTCGACGTCACGCAGGGCATGTATCACTGTGCCAGCTGCGTGCCCGAGATAAAGGTCAAGGCCGACGGCAGCGACCAGAGCGTCAGCGGCCACGACTACTACGACGCGGTCGCGGTGCGGGTGCAGAGCCCGACTGCAATCGAGGTTATGGAGAAGCGCGCCGGCAAGATGGTCAACAGCACGAGTTATTCGGTCTCGGACGGCGGTGCCTCGCTGACCGGCAAGTTCA
>DATNNU010000229.1:0-3794 GCA_035601675.1 Steroidobacteraceae bacterium
CCGGTGAGCACCAGCAGAATCGCCGGCGGCAGCTTGAGCCGCCTGGCCAGCACGGCGATGGCCCCGCCCACCGCCACCAGAGCTAACAGAATCTCAATCGTATCTATCAAGCGCACACCACGTCGGCGACCACGGACTGCCACCCGATCGACTGTAGCGAAATATCAGCCCGGCGGCGGCAGTTGCCGCAATATCCTACCGGCGCCGCGGCCTTGCCGCGCTGCTGGATCGGCTTCGAGGGAGAGCCATGACCAAGTTGATCGGCATATCGGGCAGCCTGCGCCGGGGATCATTCAACACCGCGCTGCTGCACGCCGCGGCCACGCTGCTGCCGGACGGGGTCACGCTGGAGATCAAGACGCTGCATGGCATCCCGCTCTACGACGCGGACCTCGAAGCCGCCCAGGGCCCGCCGGCCAGTGTCGGGGCGCTCAAGGAGGCAGTGGCGGCGGCCGACGGCGTGCTGCTGGGCACGCCCGAATACAACAACGGTATTCCCGGGGTGTTCAAGAACGCGATCGATTGGCTGTCGCGCCCCGCTGCCGACATCCCGCGGATTTTCGGCGGCAGGATGATCGCTCTGATGGGTGCCTCTCCTGGGGCTTTCGGCACCGTGCTGTGTCAGGCCGCGTGGCTGCCGGTGCTGCGCACGCTCGGCACCAGTCCCTGGTTCGGCGGCCGGCTCATGCTATCGCACGCCGGCGAGGTGTTCGATGACGCGCTCGCGATCAAGGACGCCGCCGTCCAGGCGCGGCTGCGAAAGTTTCTCGCCGGCTTCGTCGACGCCGTTCGGCGATCGCAGCACTGAGCCATGGACTTCGAGGCGCTCGATCTGCGCCAGGATCGCGCCGCGGCGTCGTACGTCAAGCATGAGACCGTGCAGGTGGTGTTTGCCCGCGCCGACGGAAGCCTCGCCAGCCGCGAAGGCGACAACCACTATCGCGCCGGGGATGCGCTGCTCACCGGCTCCGGCGACGATCGCTGGAGCGTAGCGCGCGATCGCTTCGATCGGCGCTACCAGCCGCTGCCGCCACTGCGCCACGGCAGCGATGGCGCCTATCGAAGCCGACCGCTGCCGGTACTCGCCCGGCAGATTGCGCAAGGCTTCACGGTACGACGCAGCGCCGAGGGTGACCTGCTGCACGGCAGCGCCCGCGACTGGCTGCTGCAATACGCGCCGGGCGACTGGGGCATCGTCGAGGATGCCAAGTTTCGGCGGCTGTACCGCCGCGTATAGCCGGCGCGTCGCCTGCTGTCACGGGGTCTTGGGCGCAGGCGCCGCAGGCCCCACCGCAGCCCCTGGCGCTGCCGGCGCCCCGGGCGCTGCTGGAGCGGTGCCCGATGCCGGCGCCGGCGCCGGCGGCTCGATCGACACCAGCTCGATGTCGAATTCCAGCGTCGCGCCGGGCATGATCTTGGGCGGCGCGCCACGATCGCCGTACGCCAGCGCCGCCGGACAGATGACGCGACTCTTGCCCCCCACCTTCATCAGCTGCAGGGCTTCCGTCCAGCACGGAATGATGCTGCCGACCTCCAGCGTCGCGGGCTGGCCATGCTGGGCCGAGCTGTCGAATACCGTGCCGTCGATGAGCCGGCCCTCGTAGTTGACCTTGACCCGATCGGCGCGTGCCGGACTCGGCCCGCTGCCCGCCGCGACCGGAATATAAAGCAGGCCGCTGCCGGTCTTGTTCGCCCCGGGCGCCGATGCGGCCTTGTTCAGATACGCCTGACCAGTTTGCTTTTCGTGTTGCGATAGCGTCGCCACGCGGCTGCGCTGCAGGGCTTGAATCTGCGGCAATGACGCTTCGGCGGCAGCGGCCTCGGGCTTCTTGTGGAAGCCGTCGACGATGCCCGCTTTGACGTGAGCGAACTCGGCTTCGGAAAGCTGGAACGTCTCGAGGTTGCGGCTCAGCAGCACGCCCAGCGCATACAGCGCCTTGTTCTGCTCCGGATCCGATGCTGCGGGTTTGGCGGCTGCATGCGTCGCCGGCGGCGTGGTCGCGGTATTGGGCGCCGCGGCCTTAGGTGCCGCGGCAGGAGGGGCATCCGCCGCCATCGCCACGCCGCCGAGCACGAGGCTGAGCGCAGGCAACAGCCCGCGGCAAACAAATTGATTCATACAACACTCCTGTAAGTGACTGCCGGGTCATCGGATCGGGAGGCACATCGCCTGACAATCGCGCGGCGTCGATCACCCTTGCGAGCAAGCCGCCGATAATACAGCCAACGGCCGATCACGTACTGCGTCGGTTTCGACAGCAGCGCTAGCACTCACGTTCAGGACAGCGCCTCAGGCGCGCCCGGCATGCATCAGCTCGGAAACCGCTTGGAGCAGATCGGCGCTGTCGAACGGCATGCTAAGAATAATGTGCGCACCGGCCGTATTGGCCGCCAACAGAAATGGCGCAGCGACTGGAGCGGCACGGTTAGCCGAAGCATGCGGCGACGATGCGCAGCACGCGCTGCCATCCGAAAATCGTCAGCAGCCGCGATGTCGTCGATGGCACGCGGGCATCAGGGCCCCTCGACCACGTAGCCCTCGGCACGAAACTTCGCCAGCGGCCCATTGGTGTCGAGCAGTTCGTAGATCGGCCGCATCGCAAAGCTCGCCCGATTGCGAGTCAAGGCCGACTCCGCCTCGCTGCGCCACGCCTGCCCCACCCTGTCTATCAGCGCCTTGATGCGCGGCGAGTTCGACAGCGCGCTGAGACAGACCTCGCGCTGATTCGGGTACGGCAGGGCGCGTAGTCGATCGACGTCGCCGATGGCCCAGGCCTTGGCACGCTCCTGCATGCTCGGCAGGTCGGTCTCGATGCGCAGGACCGTGGCCGCCAGACAGTCGATTTCCACAGTCGGTGACAGTGCGCTGACTTCCTTGAGCGCGCCCGACGGGTCCTCGACCTTGAGCTCCGCTCGCTGGATCGGAATCCGCCGCCGGCTGGCCAGCTTGACGACGCTCTGTTCGACTTCATCGTGCGCAGTCATGCCCGCAGCATCGACCGCGTGCTCATACAAACGAAGCGCCGCGAAGCTCGGTCGCAGCTCCTCGATACTGTCGTCGCCGGCATCGAAGCGAGCCTTGAGCGCTTCAAAGCGCGCGTACAGCGGCGCCGGCAACCAGACGTTGAGCTTCAGCCGATCGGGGCTCTTCTGCGTGCGGCGCCATTGCACGTACAGCCGGATGGCGCCGATGGGCCCGACGCTCGCCGAGACCGAGGGGCCGCTGGTTAGCAGCTCCTGCGATTCGGCCAGCGCCGCTTCGACTTCGCGCGAGCGCCAGGTCATGCGTTTGGGCAGGTGATTGAGCGTGCCGAGCAGCCACAGCACGTGATCCCCCTTGGATACCTTCCACAGCCGCGGTCCCGGCCGCTCGCCGATGATCGCGATCTCCTCGAGCTGCTGCGGCGCTGCTGCGGCCGCTGGGGCGGCCACAGCCGCGCGAGCATTGATCGAAGTGAGGCTGCTCAGCAGCGCCGCATAGAGGATCAGTGCGGCCGATCGGCCGCCCATTTCTTCACCGCGGCGAGGGTGTTGGCGACATGCTGGTCGGGATTCATAGCCGAATAGCTGTAGAGAATCTTGCCCTCGGGCGAGATCACATACGAGGTGCGGTCGGCCAGGGTCGGCTTCATCTTCAGCACCGCGTCATAGGACTTCATGATGTGTTGGTCGGGATCGGCTGCCACGGCAAATTTGTTTCGGCACTCGCTGATCGAGAACTTGTTGAGCGTCTCGATGTTGTCGTGCGAGACACCGATCACGGTGGCGCCCAGAGCCTGGAACTGGGCCGTGGC
>DATNNU010000230.1:0-3088 GCA_035601675.1 Steroidobacteraceae bacterium
TAGCCGTACGCGGTCGAGCGCGACAGCAGCGTGACCCGGGCATTGTTTCGCAGCGATTCGATGCTGCGCGCGAGCCACGCACCGGAGGCATCGTTCGCGTCCGCCAGCAGCGAGCCGCCGAACTGCGCCTGCTCGTCACACAGGATCACGCGTGCGCCGGCGGCGGCGGCGGCCTGTGCCGCGGCGATGCCGCTTGGACCGCCGCCGACGACCAGCACATCGCAATGCGCGTAGCGATTGGCGTAGCGGTCGGGATCGGCCTGTGTGGGCGCGCGGCCGAGTCCGGCGGCGCTGCGTATATAGGGCTCATACAGCGCCTTCCAAGCCCGGCGCGGCCACATGAACGTCTTGTAGTAGAAGCCTGCCGGAAACAACGGCGACAGCAGGTCGTTGATCGCCCCCACGTCGAACGCGAGGCTCGGCCAGCGGTTCTGGCTGTGCGCTTCCAGGCCGTCGTAGAGTTCGACCTGGGTCGCACGAAGATTGGGTGTGCAGCGCGCCTGGTCGCGGCGTACCGTCACCAGTGCGCTCGGCTCTTCGGCGCCCGACGCCAGCACCCCGCGCGGGCGATGGTATTTGAATGAGCGCCCCATGAGGTGTACGCCGTTGGCGAGCAGCGCCGAGGCCAGCGTGTCGCCCTGCAGGCCGGTAAAGCTGCGGCCGTCAAAGCTGAACCGCAGCGGGCGTGCCCGATCGATGCGGCCGCCGGCCTGTGCCCGAAAAGCGCCGGTCACGGCGCCGCCTTCGACCCATCCGGCGGCAGCGAAGGCGCCGGTTCGCCGACACCGTAGGTGGCAAGGAAATGATCGCTGCTGGTGTCGCGCAGCGCGTTGAAGAAACGGCCGCAGCCGTGCGTGTGCCGCCAGCGTTCGGCGTGCACGCCGCGGGTGTTGTCGCGCATATACAAAAAATCCGCCCACTCCTGGGCGCCGACCGCGGCCGGATCCTGCGGGCGCGCCACATGCGCCTGGCCGCCGTAGACGAATTCGAGCTCCGGGCGCGTGCCGCAATACGGACATGCAATCAGTAACATCGCCGCTCTTTAGTGCGCGACCGCGGCCGCGGCCGCTTCGTCGATCAGATGGCCGTCGCGGAAACGCTCGATGGTGAACGGCGCGTTGATCGGGTGCGGCTCATCGCGGGCGATGGTCCAGGCAAACACATGGGCGGAGCCGGGCGTGGCCTTGAAGCCGCCGGTGCCCCAGCCGCAGTTGACGTACAGGCCCGGCACCGGTGTCCTGGCGATGATCGGTGAGCGGTCGGGCGTCAGATCGACGATGCCGCCCCAGTTGCGCAACATGCGCAGCCGGCGAAATATCGGGAACAGCTCGCACACCGCCTCGAGCGCGTGAGCGCTGATGTGCAGGGCGCCGCGCTGCGTGTACGAGGTATACGCGTCGGTGCCGGCACCGATGACCAGCTCACCCTTGTCCGACTGGCTGATGTAGGCGTGCATCGTGTTCGACATGACCACGCAGGGAAACACCGGCTTCACCGGCTCGGAGACCAGCGCCTGCAGCGGGTAGCTTTCGAGCGGCAGGCGAACGCCGGCCATGTTCATCACGATGCTGGTGTGCCCGGCCGCCGCCACGCCGATCTTGGGCGTGCGGATCACCCCGCGCGTGGTCTGCACCGCTTCGACCGCACCATGCGCATCGCGGCGGATGCCGGTGACCTCGCAGTTCTCGATGATGTCGACGCCGAGCGCATCGGCCGCGCGTGCATAGCCCCAGGCTACTGCGTCGTGCCGGGCGGTGCCGCCGCGACGCTGCAGCGCGGCGCCCAGCACCGGGTAGCGGATGTCGGTGATGTTCAGCGGCGGGCAGAACTGCTGGGCCTGCTGCGCGCTTAGCCACTCGTTGTCCACGCCGTTGGCGCGATTGGCATGCACATGGCGCTTGATCACCTGTACGTCGTGCACCGTGTGCGCCAGCATCAGGACGCCGCGCTGCGACAGCATCACGTTGTAGTTGAGCACCTGCGACAGGTGCTCCCACAGCTTGAGCGCATGATCGTAGAGAGCGGCACTCTCGTCGAACAGGTAGTTGGAGCGGATGATGGTGGTATTGCGGCCAGTGTTGCCGCCGCCAATCCAGCCTTTCTCCAGCACCGCGACGCTGCCCAGCCGGTGCTCGCTCGCCAGGTAGTACGCCGCACCCAGGCCGTGACCGCCGCCACCGACGATCACCGCGTCGTACGCGGCCTTGGGCGACGCTCGGCGCCACTGCGGCGCCCAGCTGCGATGTCCGGTGAGCGCGCGGCCGAGGAGCGACAGAGCGGAGAAGCGTTGCATCGTCATTCCTGCGGCGTAGGGTCGGCTCGAGCCGCGGCATGATGCGGCCCGGCGGTCACATCCGACGAGCATGCGAGCGCCGACCGGGTTGAATAAACGCGACAAGCGCGGCGGCCTTGCCGGCAACCTGAAGTTCACCGTCGCGTGCGAGCCCGGCGAGCTCCTAGGGCGGGGTCGCCGTGCTGCCCTTGAGGATCGTGCGCGAGTTGATATGCCGAACGAACTCGGCCACGTAGTCGTCGGCCGGTCGTTGCACGATGTCCTGTGCGGTGCCGGTCTGGACGATGCGGCCGCCTTCGAGCATCGAGATCTGATCGCCGAGCTTCAAGGCCTCGTCGAGGTCGTGACTGACGAACAGAATCGTTCGCTGCACACGCGCCTGCAGCGCCAGCAGCTCATCCTGCAGCTTGCGTCGGATCAGCGGATCGAGCGCCGAGAACGGCTCGTCCATCAGCAGGATGTCGGCGTCGGTGGCGAACGCGCGCGCCAGGCCGACCCGCTGCTGCATGCCACCGGACAGCTCGTGGCAATAGCGCTCGCCCCAGGCGGTCAGTCCGACCAGTTCGAGCTGCTCATCGATGATCCGGCGGCGTTTATCGGCCGGCTCGCCGCGCAGTTCCAGGCCGAAGCCGACGTTGTCGCGTACGGTGCGCCACGGCAGCAGCGCGAACTGCTGAAACACCATCGCAATGCGCAGGCGCCGCACGCGCCGCAGCGCGGCGGCGTCGCAGCGTGCGATATCGATCACCGCGGCGTCATCGCTGACCAGCACCTGGCCGCGCGTGACCGGCGTGA
>DATNNU010000231.1:0-4198 GCA_035601675.1 Steroidobacteraceae bacterium
GCTGCCGCCCGGCCTGGCGCAGCGCGGGGCCGAGCTGCGCGCGCGCTATGGCGCCGGGCGGCCGGTCTGGGTGGCGGGTAGCACCCACGCCGGCGAGGAGCAGATAGTGCTCGAGGCGCATCGGCGTGTGCTCGGGCAACAGCCGCGCGCACTACTGATTCTGGCGCCGCGGCATCCGCAGCGCTTCGCCGCCGCGGCAGCCGCGGTGGCCGCGCAGCGGTTCGGCTGTGTGCGCCGTTCTGACGACTCGCCGCACGAGGACTACCAGGTATTGCTGCTCGATACGCTGGGTGAGCTGGCAGACTTCTATGCCGCGGCCGATGTCGCCTTCGTCGGCGGCAGCCTGGTGCCGATCGGCGGCCACAACCTGCTCGAGCCGGCCGCACTCGGCTTACCGGTACTGTCGGGACCCGAGCATTTCAGCAGCCCGGAGGTCGCACGCGCCCTGGGCGGGCGCGGCGCGCTGACCATCGTGCACGATGCGGCTGAACTGGCAGCGGCGCTGAGCCGCCTGCTGGCCGACCCGCAGGCGCGCGCGCTGCAGGGCGCCGCGGGACGGGCCGCGATCGAAGCCAACCGGGGTGCGCTCGAGCGACTGCTGGGCCTGATCGATCAACTGCCAGCGGCGCGCGATGCCGCCTGAGCGTCGGATTATTGCCGCGGCGCACTGGACGGCGCAGCGCCCAGGGGCATGGCGGGCGTCGTCGATGGCGCATCCGGCGTCGCCGGCACGGCCGGCAGCGGCGCACGCGGCTCGATGAGCCAGCCGTTGATCAGTTCGATCGTGCTGCGATCCAGATTGCCGGCAGCGAGGCGCAGCGACACAATTCCGTTCAAATAGCCGTACTTGGCCAGCGCATAGTTGGTGTCGTCCAGCAGCAGCGCGGCGCGCGTGGTCAGTACGTCCACCACCGTCTTGATGCCGACCTGATAGCCCGCCTCGGTGGCCTGCAGCGCAATCCGGTCGGATTCCACTGCCTGCTTGAGCGCCTGCACCTGCGCGATCTGGCTGATCACACCCTGGTAGGCATCGCGGGTCTGCTCCTCGGTCTGCCGCGAGGTGAAATCGAGCCCCGCTTTAGCCGCGTCCCAGGTGTAGCGCGCCTGCCGCACCTTCGATTGCGTCAGGCCGGCGGTGAACAACGGCACCGAAATGCCGACCGACCAGAAGGCGTCGCTGGTGTTCACCACGGTAGGCAGGCCGTTGATCGATCCAATGAGCGCTGCTTCGCCGACTGCCGAACCGGCATTGTTGAAGTGGCCATGCTCGAGCGCCCAATTGCGCGACACATTGACATTGATGGTCGGCAGATGGCCGCCGTACGCCGTTAACAGACTGTCGTGGGCGATGTCGGAGGCCATGCGGCTGGCGATCAGGCTGGCGTTCTGTCCCATGGCGGTCGTGACCCAGGTGTCTTCGCTGGCCGGGTCCGGGTGCAGCAGCGGCATATCGTCGCGCGGACCGGCCAGGCTTGCGTAGCTTTCATTGGTTATGGCGCGCAGCAGGTCTTGCTGCGTCGCCAGCGTGCGCTTGGCTGCAATCACTGCCGCCGCCGTGCTATCGCGCGAGGCGCGGGCCACGGCCATATCGGTGACCGCGATCAGGCCCACCCGGTAGCGCTGTTCGGCCTGATCGAGCTGCCGCTGCACGGATTGCAGAGCGCTCTGCTGGGCGCTGAGCGTGTCCTGGGCCGCCAGCACGGCAAAGTACTGCTGCGACACCCGCTGGATCAGGCTCTGGGCGGCGGTCTGGTAGTTCGCCTCGGCCTGCGCGACCGTGGCGTCGGCCGACTTCAGCGCCACCCAGTTGTCCCAGTTGAACACATTGACCGACAGGCTGGCGGCGAGAAACGCCGGGGTTTTTATCTGCACACTGCCGATGCCGACGAAGTTCTTGTTGGCCGTGACATCGAACGGCAGCAGGTTGAGCACCGCCTGCGTCTTGGTCTCATAGGTCGCCAGACGGGTAGCGGTGGCCTGGTGCCACAATGGGTCGGTGTCGAGCGCGCGGTTGTAGACATCCAGCAGATTGACCGCCGAGGCGCTAGTCGTGGCGCAGATGCAAAGGACAGCGAATACCCGGGAGCGCTGCATGCAATAGCACCCAATCCTGCCGACCTAGTACGACGCCAGGCTGGGATCGATATCGCGCGTCCATGCATCGATGCCGCCAGTCAGATTAGCCACCCGGCCAAAGCCCTGGGCTGACAAGAACTGCGCAACTCTGCGGCTGCGACTTCCCGCCTTGCACACCACAACGATTTCCGAATCGGCGTCAAGTTCATGCCAGCGCGAAGCAATCTCGCCCAGCGGGATGTTGAGGCTGCCGGGCAGGCGCGCAATGGCGCATTCCCACGGTTCGCGCACGTCGAGTAGCCGCAGCGGCTCGCCGGCATCGAGCCGGCGCTTGACTTGCTGTGGCGGGAGTTCGTGCACTGCCATGTCTAAAAGCCGAAAGCGGCCGGCCGCGGGGCGTGCTCGAGCGGCTCGATGCAGGTCTCGAACAGCGATTCGCTGTTGCAGCCGTCAGCGCCGACGCGGCGCACCAGGCTCGCCTCCTGCACAGTCGTGGCCCCGACGACGACGAACATGCGGCCATCGGGCCGCAACGCACGCTCGAAGCGATGCTGGTAGATCGGCAGCGAGGCGGTCAATACGATCACGTCGTAGCGCGACTGCTCGGCCAGTTGCATGGCGTCGGCGCTGATCACCTCGATCGGTAGCTCAGGCACGACGGCGCGCAGGTTGGCGCGGGCGAAATCGGCGATTTCCGGGTGCAATTCGAGGCTGCGCAGCCGGCCGCCAAGCCGCGCGAGGCAGGCCGACAGGTAACCCGAGCCGGTGCCAATCTCGAGCATTTCCTCGCCGCCGCGCAGTGCCAGGGATTGCAGGATATGTCCGATGAGCATCGGCCGCAGCATGCGCTTGCCGCAAGGCAGAGCAATTTCGCAGTCGGCGAACGCCAGCTCGCGCCAGCCGTCCGGAACAAAGTGTTCTCGAGGAACCGCGCGCAACGTGTTGAGAATCCGCTCGTCGAGCACATCCGATGCACGCACTTGCTGCTCGACCATCTGCTCGCGGGCGGCTTCCATCAGCATTAGACTTAATCCGGGACCTGGCGGGGAAATGGGACGTTAAGGGTTTTTGCCGCGTCTGCCAAGGCCGGGGAGCGACCCTGCGCCGCCTGCCGGCGGCTCACCAACCCGCGCCTGAGCGAGCCGCACCTAAACGATTGAGAATTGCAAGTGCTACCAGTGCTTGGCGCTCGCGCCGGCTGCCGCGGCCTTATCGGACACGATATGGTGAAATGCGATGGGCAGGTGACCATACTCCGCTATGCTGAGGATGCGGGCGATGGCAGAGCTTGGTCCTTTCACCAAGGAAAAGGCATCGCTTGAATAAACGACTTTGATGTCGATCATCGGTCTGCTCTGCCTTCTGTTCGGTGTCGCCGCGATACTGTTACTGGTGCTGTTTTTCCTGCATCGACGCCAGCTCAACGCGCTCGAACTGGTCTCGCGGCAGGTGCAGGGCATCGCGGTTGGCGACGCCCTTAGCAGCCACATCGAACTGCACACCGATCAGCCCGAGCTGGCCGACATGGTTACCGCCGTGAATCATCTGCTCGGGCGGGTGGCCGCGGAGGCCGATCGCGCCGCCGCCGCAACCGCACCGATCGGCTCGCTCGGCGATCGCGTGCACGAAGCGGTGCTGATTCAAGGCCGGAAGATTCTTTACGTCAATCCGCAGTTCGCGAACCTGATGGGCTGCAGCGTCGATGAACTTCTGGGGCGCCGGCTCGAGGATCTGGTGCCGGCAGACCATATGGAACTGGTGGCCGACAACATGCGACGGCGGCTCGCCGGGGAACCGGCGGCCGAGCGCTACGAGATCGATCTGGTCGGCGTCACCGGCCAGAGTGCGCGACTGGAGCTGTCCAGCTGGGTGGTCGACTTCGAGGGCGAGCGCGCACTGCTGATCGTCGGCGTCGAAGTTCTACCGACGCAGACGCTGCAGGCGCTGCAGGCCGCGGGCGGTCGCTCACGTTCGCGCCGTGCGCTCGAGTCGTTGTCCGAAGCGCTGATCACGACCGACGTCGAGGGACGCGTGGACTACATCAATCCGGCCGCGGCGCGCCTGATGGGCGTGGTCGCCGACGAGGCGGCCGGCACCATGCTGGAAGACCTGGCGGCGGTGG
>DATNNU010000232.1:0-6155 GCA_035601675.1 Steroidobacteraceae bacterium
ACGCGGATGGGGAAGCCGAGCGCTTCACGCAGCTCGCCGGCGCCTATGCGCAGGCGCCGGAGGCAACGCGCAGTCGGCTCTACATCGACACCATGGAGACCATTCTTACCCGCTCGCACAAGATCGTCATCGACGCCAAGAATGGCCACGGCAGCATGATCTACCTGCCACTCGACAAGCTTGCCGAGGCGGTACGCGCCGTGACGCCGGGCGCGACGCCTGCCGGTTCCACCCCGGCCGCGGCAGGCAGCGCCAATGGCGCCGCCGGTGCCGCGCCTGCAGCCGGCGCCGCATCCACGAGCGGCGCCGGCAGCACCGATCGCCCAGATCCTGGCGAGCGTGGCCGCGAACGGGCGGATCGCTGATGGCGGCGCGGCTGCTTATCGCGCTGGGCGTCGCTCTGGCCACGCTGCTGCTGTGGCGATCGTGTTACATCATCAACGAGGGTGAGATCGCGCTGCGCACGCGTTTCGGCCAGATCGACGGCGCACAGTACAGCCCGGGACTGCACCTGAAATCGCCGCTGGATGAAGTACATATCCTCGATCGGCGCATTCTCACGCGTGCCTATCCCGGCGAGCGCTTCCTGACCCGTGACCAGAAGGCGCTCAGTGTCGATTTCTACGTCAAGTGGCAGCTGCTCGACGCCGCGCGTTTCTTCCAGGCGACCGGCGCTGACGAGGATATGGCCGGCCTGCGCCTCGCCGACATCATCCGCGACCGGCTCAAGAGCGCGGTCGCCGGCCAGCCGTTGACCAAGGTGATTTCCGATCCGCGCGGCACGCTCAGCGACGCCGGTTTCAACGACATAGGCGCCGCCGCCGGGGAACTGGGCGTTCAATTGATCGACGTGCAGCTGCAGCGCATCGATCTGACGGATGACGTCGCTGCCGCTGTGTACCAGCGCATGCAGCAGAGCCAGATTGCGCAGGCACAGCAGCAGCGCGCCAGCGGCGTTGCCGATGCCGCAAAGATCCGCGCCGATGCCGAGCGCAAGCGGGCCGAGATCCTGGCCGATGCAACCCGCGAAGGGCAGCGTATACGCGGTGAGGCGGATGCGCGTGCCGGCGCCGCGTATGCCAAGGCGTATGCACGTAATCCCGAGTTCGCGGCCTTCTATCGCAGCATGCAGGCGTACAAGAATACCCTGGGTCGCGACGGCGATATCCTGGTCATCGCGCCGGAAGGCGAGTTCTTCAAATATCTGCACAGCGCCAGCGGGCGCTGATTCTCCTTCAGGGTGATTCGTGGGGTTGGACTGGACCGACTTGTTGGCTGCGCTGGCGATCGTGTGCATCATTGAAGGCATCATGCCATTCATCAACCCGTCGGCAGTGAAGCGGCTGCTCGCCAGAATGGCGTCCATGGAAGAGCGTGAATTGCGTGTCGCGGGCCTGGTGAGCATGCTGGTGGGTCTGGCCATCCTCTACCTGGTGCGCTCCTGATGGGCCGCTTCGTCATTGTTATCGGCACGCAATGGGGCGATGAGGGCAAGGGCAAGATCGTCGATCTGCTGACCGAGCGCGCCGCGGCGGTGGCCCGATTCCAGGGCGGCCATAACGCCGGCCACACGCTGGTGATCGACGGCCGCAAGACCATTCTGTCGCTGATTCCTTCGGGCATTCTGCGCGACCGGGTGCGCTGCTTCATCGGCAACGGCGTCGTGCTGTCGCTGCCGGCGCTGTTCGAAGAATCCCAGATGCTGATGGACCAGGGCGTGCCGGTGTTCGACCGGCTGCGCATCTCGCCGGCCTGTCCGCTGATCCTGCCGTCGCACGTGGCGCTCGACCGGGCGCGGGAATCCGCCCGCGGCGTCAACGCGATCGGTACCACCGGGCGCGGCATCGGCCCGGCCTACGAAGATAAGGTGGCGCGCCGCGCGGTGCGCGTCGCCGACCTGTTTCAGCGCGATCGTTTCGCCGCCAAGCTCGGCGAGGTGCTCGACTTCCACAATTTCGTACTGCAGCGATATTTCGCCCAGCCTCCGGTGGATTTCCAGCGCACGCTCGACGAGCAGCTCGAGTATGCCGAGCGGCTGCGGCCGCTGCTGGTCGATGTCACCGAGGCGCTGGTGCGACTGCGAGGCCAGGACGCCAATGTCATGTTCGAAGGCGCGCAGGGAGCGATGCTCGACGTCGACGTCGGTACCTATCCATTTGTCACCTCTTCGAACACCACCGCCGGCGGTGCGGCCATCGGCACCGGTGTCGGACCCCGCATGTTTGATTACGTGCTCGGCATCGTGAAGGCCTACACCACGCGCGTGGGCGCCGGACCGTTCCCGACCGAACTGTTCGATGAATACGGCGAGCACCTGTCCCGCGTGGGGCACGAATTCGGCTCGGTGACCGGCCGACGCCGGCGCTGCGGCTGGTTCGACGCCATCGCGCTGCGACGCTCGATCGTGCACTCGAGTGTCTCGGGGCTGTGCATGACCAAGCTAGACGTGCTCGACGGGCTGGACACGATCAGGGTGTGCGTCGGCTATCGCGTGCGCGGCGAGATCACGTCCGAGACGCCGCTATTCGCCGATGCCTATAACGAGATCGAACCGGTGTACGAGGAATTGCCGGGCTGGAAGGTGAGCACGGTCGGGGTCACGGAGCACGGCGCGTTGCCGGCCAACGCCCGACGCTATCTCGAGCGTATCGAAGCCCTGGTCGGCGTGCCGCTGGACCTGATCTCCACCGGACCGGATCGAGACGAGACCATCGTGCTGCGCCATCCGTTCGACGGCTGAGTGCGCACGCGCAAAGCCGGCGGCCGGTGACGGGTGCATCCAATGCCCGACGCCCGACGTACTATTGTGCGTATGCGGCAGATTTACAGCTACATTGCCGGACTTGCCTCGATCGGCGTTGCCACGGCATGCCAGGCCGGGCAGTACTACCAGGGTTACGCCTACTCCGCCGCCGACAACCGCCTGTTGTACCGCGAGAGCCATTGGCTCTATAGCGAAAACGGCGTCGAGCATCGTCTGGTGCTCTATACCTGCCCCAATGGCGAGCCGTTCGTTCGCAAGCGCGTCGATACCGCCCCGGGCGCGGCGACGCCCGATGTCGATCTGTTCGATGGGCGTGTCGGTTATCGCGAGGGTGTACGCACTCGCCAGGGGCGTCGGGAAGTATTCGCACAGGCCGATGCGCGTGCGCCGGAACGGCGCGCGGCGCTGCCGTTGCCGCCGCCGCCGAATGCGGTGATCGACGCCGGATTCGATGCCTTCGTGCGCGATCACTGGGACACGCTCAGCCAAGCCGGGCTGGCGCCGGTCCCGTTCCTGGTGCCGAGCGAGCTGCGCTATGTCGATTTCAGCGCGCGCAAGCTGCGCGACGAGCGTGCCGATGGCGGCGACATTCGCTGGTTCCGGCTGTCGCTCGCGAGCTGGTACGGCTTTGCCCTGCCGCACATCGATGTCGCCTATGACAAACAAACACACGAGTTGCGCGAATATAGCGGACTAAGCAATATTCGGGACGGCGATGGCGAGAATCTCAGCGTCACGATCCGGTTTCCGCCGCCCGAGCGGCGCACCGGTGTGACCGAGGCCGACGTCGAGCGGGCGGCCGAGATGCCGCTCACCGGGCGCTGCATGTTTCAATGAGCCGGCCGGTGGCAGCGACTGCCCGCGCAATGATTTCACAGAGTGCACGGCCATGAGTGCACAAGAATCAAGAATAAAGTGCAGGGAAGCGATGATGGAGAGCACACCCCCGCAGCCGCGGCGTATCGGCACGGCGCTGGCTCGCTGGCTCGATTCCAGCGCCGGCGGCGCGCTCGATGACGACGACCAGCACATTGACTTGCTGCGAACGCTGCCATTCATCGCGCTGCACCTGGCCTGCGTGGCGGTGATCTGGGTCGGCGTCTCCGGCTTTGCGGTAGCCACCGCGTTGGCGCTCTACGCCATCCGGATGTTTGCGATCACCGGATTTTATCACCGCTATTTTTCGCACCGGGCGTTCCGCGCTTCACGCGGCGTGCAGTTCGTGTTCGCCGCGATCGGTGCCAGCAGCGTGCAGCGCGGACCGCTATGGTGGGCCGCGCATCACCGCAATCACCACCGCCATGCCGAGGGCGAACTCGACCCGCATTCGCCAGTGCGCCGCGGCTTCCTGTGGAGCCACGTCGGCTGGTTCCTGACGTCGCGCGGCTTTCGCACCGACTGGCGCATGATCCGCGACCTGGCGCGCTTTCCGGAACTGCGCCTGCTCGATCGTTTCGACATCCTGATGCCGGTGGTGCTTGCGGTCGCGCTGTATGCACTCGGACATTACCTGAGCATCGCGCAGCCACAGCTGGCTACAAACGGCATGCAGCTGGTGGTCTGGGGATTTTGCATTTCCACGGTGCTGCTGTTCCATGCCACCTTCATGATCAACTCGCTAGCGCACCGCTTCGGATCGCGCCGCTTCGGCACGCGCGATGCCAGCCGAAACAACTGGCTGCTGGCGCTGATTACCTTCGGCGAGGGCTGGCACAACAATCACCACCGATTCCCTGGTGCCGCGCGCCAGGGCCTGCACTGGTGGGAATTCGATGTGACTTACTATGGCCTGAGTCTGCTGTCGTGGCTGGGCCTGGTTCACGACCTGAGGCCGTATCCGGCCAGCCTGCGTGCCGTACGGCGCCACGGCGCCGATGGCGGGTCAGCATGACGGACGCGGGCGTCGTCGAGCTTGCGCGTGCGCCGCGGCGCTCGCCCTGGCTCGAGCGCGTACTGCGCGAGCGCGTGCTCGAGCTGTTGCGCGGGTTGCAGGGCTGCGTGCTGCTGGTCAGGGAGGGCGGCGAGTCGCTGGCCGTCGCCACGCCCGCACTCGGCACGGCTACGACTGATTCGCAGCCGACGCTGCAGGTGTGCCTGCGTATTCACGATCCAGCGTTCTATCGCCGAACCGCGATAAACGGCAGCGTCGGGGCCGCCGAGGCGTACATGGATGGCCTGTGGGATTGCGACGATCTGGTCGCGCTGGTGCGTATCCTGGTGCGCAATCGCGATCGTCTGGATGCGATGGAACGCGGCCCGGCTCGCGTTGGCGGCGCCGTCATGCGTGCCTGGGCTGCACTGCGGCGCAATACCCATGCCGGCAGCCGGCGCAACATCGCCGCGCACTATGATCTGGGCAATGATTTCTTCCGGCTTTTCCTCGACGACAACCTGATGTACTCGTCGGCGCTGTTCGCATCCGAGCAGGAGTCGCTGGAAGTCGCCTCAAGGCGCAAGCTCGAGCGCATCTGCGAGAAGCTGCAGCTGTCGGCGCGCACGCGCGTCGTGGAAATCGGCAGCGGCTGGGGCGGGTTCGGTTTGCACGCGGCGCGCCACCACGGCTGCCACGTGACCACGACCACGATCTCGCACGAGCAGTATCAGCTCGCGCGCTCGCGCGTGGCCGCCGCGGGTCTGCAGGATCGCGTCGAGGTGCTGCTCGCCGACTACCGCACGCTCAGCGGCCGCTACGACCGGCTGGTGTCGATCGAAATGATCGAGGCGATCGGACATCAGTACCTCGATACCTATTTCCGCAAGGTCGGCGAGCTGCTGCAGGACGACGGCATGGCGCTGATCCAGGCGATCACGATCGAAGACCACCGTTACGAGCAGGCGTTGCGCTCGGTGGATTTCATCAAGCGCCACATCTTTCCCGGCAGTTTCATTCCATCGGTGAGCGCCATGCTCGCCGCCATGACGCGCGTCGGCAACCTGAAGCTGTTCAACCTCGAGGATATGGGCCCGAGTTATGCCTTGACGCTCAGGGCCTGGCGCGAGCGCTTTCTAAGCCGGCGCGACCAGGTGCGCTCGCTGGGCTACTCCGAGCGCTTCGTGCGCATGTGGGAGTTCTACCTGGCCTATTGCGAAGGCGGCTTCATCGAGCGCGCGACCGGCGACGTGCAGATGCTGCTGACCAAACCCGGAGCGCGGCGCGGCCAGTTCGTGCCGCTATAGCACCGCTACTGTGGCACCTGTTTGCGGCTGCTGCGTCTCCAGCTGTCGCGATTCATCGTCAGTGTAGAGCCGCGATCGCGTCAGGAATCGCACGCCCGCGGGCCCTTCGAGGGAAAACATTCCGCCGTGACCCGGCACCACGTCGATGATCAGGTGCGTGTGGCGCCAGTATTCGAACTGCGCGCCGCCAATATAGAAGGGATGGCCGCCGATG
>DATNNU010000233.1:0-5665 GCA_035601675.1 Steroidobacteraceae bacterium
AATACAGCAGATGCAGGATTGCGTGCTCGATGCCGCCGATGTACTGATCGACCGGCAGCCAGTACTTCACCCGCTCATCGACCGGAGCACTCGTCTGGTCAGCACTCGCGAAGCGCAGGAAGTACCACGACGAATCGACGAAGGTATCCATGGTGTCGGTTTCGCGCCGTGCCGCACGGCCGCATGTCGGGCATTTGCAATTGACGAATGCAGCATCGCGCAACAGCGGATTGCCGCTGCCGTCGGGTACCAGGTCCTCGGGCAGCACCACCGGCAGTTGTTCATCGGGCACCGGCACATCGCCGCATTGATCGCAATGAATCAGTGGAATCGGACAGCCCCAGTAACGCTGGCGCGAGATACCCCAATCGCGCAATCGCCACTGCACGCGCTTGCGACCCAGGCCCTGCTGCTCGAGCGTCGCGGCGATGGCATCGATCGCCGCATGCGAATCCAGGCCGGAGAACTTCCCCGACCCGACCAGCACGCCCGGCTCGGAATAGGCGCTGTGCCATTGCTCGCCCACCACGTCGTATGCGCCGGTCGCCGACTTCACCACGGTGCGGATCGCGATCCCATGGCGCTGGGCGAATTCGAAGTCGCGCTCATCGTGAGCCGGCACCCCCATCACCGCGCCCTCGCCATAGGCCATGAGCACGTAATTGGCGACCCAGACCTCGATCGCCTCGCCGCTGAACGGGTGGCGCACGTGCAGCCCGGTCGGCATGCCGCGCTTCGGCGCGGTCGCGATGTCGGCCTCCGTGGTGCTGCCACGCCGACATTCATCGACGAATGCCGCAAGCTCGGCGCTGCGCGTGGCCGCGGCCGCCGCCAGCGGATGCTCAGCCGACACCGCCACGAAGGTGACGCCGAACAGCGTGTCGGCGCGTGTGGTAAATACTTTCAGCGCCCCGTCGGCGCCGAGCTGATCGCGGCTATCGCCGTCGTACGGGAAGGCCAGCTCCACGCCCTCGCTGCGTCCGATCCAATGAGCCTGCATAACGCGCACGCGTTCGGGCCAGCCCGGCAGCTCATCGAGCGCGGCCAGCAGCTCCTCGGCATAAGCCGTGATGCGCAGGTAATACATCGGGATCTCGCGCTTCTCGACCAGCGCGCCGGTGCGCCAGCCGCGGCCATCGATCACCTGCTCGTTCGCCAGCACGGTTCGGTCCACCGGATCCCAATTGACCATGCCGGTTTTTTTATAAGCGATACCGCGCTCGAGCATTCGCAGAAACAGCCACTGGTTCCAGCGGTAATAGCTCGGGTCGCAGGTTGCGAGCTCGCGCTTCCAGTCGATGGCATAGCCGAGCGAGCGCAGCTGGCGGCGCATATAGTCGATGTTGTCGCGGGTCCAGGCCGCCGGCGGCACGCCGTTGGCGATCGCCGCGTTCTCGGCCGGCAGGCCGAAGCCGTCCCAACCCATCGGCTGCAGCACGTTGCAGCCGCGCATGCGCATGAAGCGCGCCAGCACGTCACCGATGGTGTAGTTGCGCACGTGACCCATGTGCAGCCGTCCGGAAGGATACGGGAACATGGACAGGCAATAATATTTCTGCCGGCTCGCGTCCTCGCGTGCCAGGTATGAGCCCTGCCTATCCCAATATTCCTGCGCCGCCTGTTCCACGGCAGCGGGGTCGTATCGCTCCTGCATCAGGCAAGAATACACGACCGCACACCCGGTACCGTAGCACCGGGTGTGTGTACTTCAGCTCATTGCAGCGTGATCGTGACGATCGACTGCTGGCCTTCGCGCTGGATCAGCAGCGTCGCATCGTGGCTGGCATTCTTGACCGCCGCTTCGAAGCCGGCAATCGTGTCGACCTTGATGCGATTGATGCTCAGGATCACATCGCCGCTGCGCACCCCCGCCTCGGCGGCTGGTCCCTTGGCGTTGACCACGACGATGTTGCCGCGGGCCTTGAGTTGGGTTTTCTCGGCCGCCGACAGCGCGCGCACCGACAGGCCGATGCGATTCACCGTCGCAGCCTCGCCTTGCTCGCCGCCGCCGCCGCCGCCGCCCCGGCGCAGGCTCGCCGCGGTGGTCTTGTCCTTGAGTTCCTCGACTGTGACGCTGATGCGCTTGACCGCCTTGTCGCGCCACACCTCGAGGTGCGCCGGCTGGCCGGGCTTGATCTCGGCGATCATCGACGGCAACTGCTCGGAGGTCTCCACCGGCTTGCCGTTGACGCTGATGATGATGTCGAGCGGCTCGATGCCGGCCTTGTCGGCCGGCCCGCCGGACTCGACCGAGGCCACCGCGGCACCGCGCGGGCGCTCCAGTCCGAGGTTCTCGGCCGTGGCAGCCGTCACCTCCTGGATGGTCACGCCGATGCGCCCGCGGCTCACGTGCCCGCTCTTGATCAGCTGTTCGGCCACGTTGTTCGCTACATCGATCGGAATCGCAAACGAAATGCCTTCATAGCCGCCGCTGCGGCTGTAGATCTGCGAATTGATGCCGACCACCTCGCCGTTGAGATTGAACAGCGGACCGCCGGAATTGCCCGGGTTCACCGCAACGTCGGTCTGGATGAAAGGCACGTAGCCGTTGCTGCCGCCTTCGCCGCCAACGTTGCCGCGCGCCGTGGCACTGACCACGCCCGCGGTGACCGAGTTCTCGAAGCCGAACGGCGAGCCGATCGCGAGCACCCACTGGCCGGGCCGCAGTTTGTTGGAGTCGCCCAGGCGCACCACCGGCAGATCGCCCTTGGCGACGATCTTGATCACCGCCACATCGGTGCGCTCATCCTGGCCGACGATCTTGGCATCAAATTCGCGCCGATCGGTCAGCTTCACCGTAATCTTGGACGAGTTGCTGACCACGTGTGTGTTGGTCAGGATGTAACCATCGGGACTGATGATGAAGCCGGAGCCGATGCCGCGCACCGGCACGTTATTCCTCGGTTGCGGCATATTGGGCCGCGGCAGGCCGAAGCGGCGGAAGAAGTCGTTGAACGGATCGTCCGAGTCCTCCTCGCTGTCTTCCGGACCCTGCGCGCTCGGCGCCTTCTGCACCACCTGCACGTTGACAACGGCGGAGCCGACCTGCGCCACCAGATCCGCGAAGTCCGGCAGGCCGCGCTGCGCAGCAGCCGTCGCCGCGGGGGTAGGTGTCACCGCGGCGGTGGTCACGGCCTTGGCCGGATCGGCGCTGGCCGCAGCGGTAGAGGACTGCGGCGAGCACGCCGCAAACAGGGTGACGAGTGCGATGGCGCCCAGAAGCCGGGGCCCCACGACCTGATTCGACATAAAGGATCTACTCCGAGCGATGCAACTAACTGGTGAATGATAGACCGGGACGCGCTGTCCGGGTTCCTTTAGGAATAGCGGCGTTTCACGCCCGCGGCTGCCGCCGCGCCCAGCAGGCCTGACACCACGATAAGCCAGTTTCCCAGCCGGGCATAGGGAGGTAGACCGACGCGCGGCTGAACGGTTCCGCGCAGCACCGTGGGCTTGAATTGTACGGCTTGCGCCACGATCTCCCCGCGCGCGCCCACCATGGCCGAGATACCATCGTTGGCTGCCCGCAGCAGCGGCCGCTGCGCCTCGATCGCGCGCATGCGGGCGATTTGAAAGTGCTGGTGGCGCGCCCACGAGTGCCCGAACCAGGCATCGTTGGTCACGTTGACCAGCAGCCCGGCGCTGGCCAGTGCCTGCAGATTGACGCTGCCGTAGGCGTCCTCGTAGCAGATACCCAGCGCCAGTCGCGTGCCGCCCGCGGCAACCGTCGGCTGCGTCGCCGCTCCGGCGCTGAAGTCCGAGTACGGCAGGTTCATGAACTCCAGCCAGGAACGGATGACCCCTGGCACCGGGAAATATTCGGCGAACGGTACCAGGTGGTGCTTGTCGTAGAAGCTGACCTTATCGGCCAGCGTCAGGATCGAATTGTAATATTTGTCGTTCTCGTCCACGCGCAGGATACCCATGACCAGGTCTGAGCCATGCCGTCGGGCGTCCGAATACTGCTGTCCGAGATAGCGTGCGACCTCGTTCGCCAGCTGCGGCAGCGCGGCCTCGGGCCAGACGATCAGGCGCGCACCGAGCGCCTGTTGATTGAGCTGTGTATACAGCTCGCGCGTCGGCTCGACATTGTCCGCCTGCCATTTGAGGTCCTGCGGCACCGCTCCTTGCAGGATCGCGACGCTGACGGCCGGGCCGGAAGGCTGCGTCCAGTCGATGCGCCTGAGCGCTGCGCCCACTGGCCACGGCAACAACAGCAGCAGCACCGCCACGATACGCACCGTGCGGCTTCCGCGCGCCAGGGCCAGCAGCGCGCCGCTGCTCACCAGCAGCAGCGCTGACAGCCCATAGACGCCGGTGACCGGCGCGAAGCCAGCCAGCCAGGTGTCGGTCTGCGAATAGCCGAGCGACAACCACGGGAAACCCGATAAGAACCAGCCGCGCCACCACTCGATCAGCAGCCAGATCGCAGGCAAGCCCACCAGCCAGCGCCAAGGGCCGCTCGACGGCAGCGCCCATGCCGACAGAAATCCCAGCAGCCAGTGATAGGCCGCCATGATCGCCACCAGTGCCAGCACCAGAGCGAGCGCCAGCAGGATCGGTGCCTGCGCGACGTCGTGGATGCTGATGTAGAGCCATGGAGTGCCGAATGCGAAGGTGCCGGCGCCGAAGCAGAAGCCGATCCAGGCCGCGCGGCGCGGCGCGGCGCCTTGCCACAGCCACATCAGCTGCGCCGGGCAGAGGATCGCGAGCAGCCACAGATTGAGCGGAGCGAACGCGCAGGTCAGCAGCGCCCCGGCGGCGAACGCGGTTGCGTACACCAGTACCGCCTGGCGCAGCTCTTCATGGTTGTTTTCATGATCGTTCGCGCTGATCACGACGGTCGCGCCGGCACTGGCGGCCGCCCTCGGTGCGCGCGGCGCACTCACTCGCTCTGCGCCGCGGGCTCGAATTTCGACGGAATGGTCACCCGCAGGCTGTCGATGCGGCGCCGGTCGGTGCGTTGCACGCGAAACTCGAACTCGCCGAGCGTGACACTCTCGCCCCGGCGCGGCATGCGCCCGAACTGCTTCATGACCAGGCCGGCCACGGTGTCGAACTCACCTTCCGGCAGCGCGACGTTGAAAAATTGGTTGAACTCGTCGATCCGGGTACTGCCGCGTACGCTGAACTGGCGGTCGGCTTCGCGACGGATATTCTGATCGTCCTCTACATCGAATTCATCGTCGATGTCGCCGACGATCTGTTCGATGACGTCCTCGATGGTGACCAGACCCGCCACGCCGCTGTATTCATCCACTACGATCGCCATGTGGTTGCGATTGCCGCGGAACTCCTTGAGCAGCACATTCAGGCGCTTGGATTCCGGCACGAACACCACTGGCCGCATGTATTCGCGCATATCGAATTTCGCCGGCGTCGCCCCGGCGAACAGGCGCAACAGATCCTTTGCCAGCAGGATGCCGACCACATCGTCGCGATCGCCATCGAGCACCGGAAAGCGCGAGTGGCCGGACTCCACGACCGCAGGCAGCAGGCGCGCGATCGGATCGTCGCGATACAGGCACACCATCTGCACCCGCGGAATCATGATGTCGCGTACCTGCAGGTCCGCGACCCCGAGCACCCCCTCGAGCATCGCGAAGGCGTCGGCGTCGAGCACACCGCGCTGTTGCGACTCGGCCAGCATCTGCACCAGCTGCGC
>DATNNU010000234.1:0-3078 GCA_035601675.1 Steroidobacteraceae bacterium
TTCCGCCGCCGAGCGCGAAGCGGCCGCTAGATATGGTCTAGGCGCTTGAAAGTCCCGCATCGCGATCCTGGTCAACCGCGGCGGCGGTGTTGCGCTAGCATACTCGGCGTGTTCGCGACCCTGGCGCTCGGCCCTCTGACCGGCGAGGCGCGGGCCGCGTCGGCCATGGACCCGGCCTGCGGCTATCTGCTGCAGTCGATGGCGGCGCAGCCGGCCGGCGCGGTGTTGCTCGCCAGCTACCCGAGCGAGCGCAGTGGCGTTCTAAGCAACGCCGCCTTCACGTACGATAATGCGGTGGCGGCGATCGCGCTGGTAGGTTGCGGGCAAGTCGCGCAGGCTCGTCGCATCGGCGACGCGCTGTTGCTGGCACTCGATCACGATCGCTATTGGCACGATGGTCGTCTGCGCAATGCCTATGCCGCGGGCGCGATCCGCTCCGAGCCACTCAGGCTCGTGGGCTGGTGGGACGAGAAATCAAAGCGCTGGCTTGAAGACGGCTATCAGGCAGGTAGCGATAGCGGCAACATGGCCTGGGCGATGCTCGCACTGCTGTCGCTGAGTTCGGCCAGCGGCGATCCGAGATTTCGCGACGGCGCGCTAAGTCTGGCACGCTGGGTGGAAGGCACGCTCGATACGCGCGGTGCCGGGGGTTTCATTGGCGGCTATTTCGGCAATGAACCGGCGCCGCAGCGCCTGCGCTGGAAGTCCACCGAGCACAACACCGATCTGGCGGCGGCGTTCGGACTGCTGGGGCGCGTGACCGGCGACGCGCACTGGCAGCAACGTGCAGCAGTCGCGGGCAGTTTTGTCGAGGCCATGTGGAACTCAGGTTGCGGCTGTTTCGCGGTCGGTAGCGCCGAGGATGGCGAGACCGTCAATCCGCTGCTGGCACTGGACGCCCAGGTCTGGCCGTTGATGGCATTGCCCGGAATGGCGAAGAAGCATGCGGCCGTGCTACTGACCATCGACAGAACTCTGCGCTTCCAGACCGGCTATACCTACAGCGAGGCCGGCGGCGGCCTGTGGATTGAGGGCACCGCACAGGTCGCCGTGTTGCTGGAGCTGATGCATCAGCGGGCGCAGGCGCGAGCGCTTCGCGCCGCGATCAATGGTCAGCGCACGGCGAACGGCGGCTACTATGCGAGCGCAGCGGCGGCCACGCCCACCGGCTTCATGCTGGCCACCGATCCCACCGTGCCGCGGGTTTATTTCCATCTCGAGCACCTGGGCGCGGCCGCGTGGGCGGCGCTGGCGGATCAGGGCTACAACCCGTTTACGGGCGGTCGTAGCCTGCCGCCGTGACAGGTAGAATTGCGTACAGCGTGCGCGCAGCGTCGCTATACCTGTGCATAGGAGGGCGTTTGAAGGTATTGGTGAGCACCGAGTGGCTGGCGGCGCAGTTGGGATCGAGCGATCTCATCGTGTTCGACGCCAGCTGGTATATGCCCGCAGAAGGGCGCAACGCGCGGGCGGAATATCGTCTCGCCCACATTCCCGGCACGCAGTTTTTCGACATCGACGCGATCGCCGATACCGAGTCGGCGCTGCCGCACATGGCGCCCACCGCCGCTCGGTTTGAGCGCATGGTCGGTGCCCTCGGCGTGTCATCCAACAGCCGGGTGGTGTTCTACGATCAGAAGGGCGTATTTTCGTCGGCGCGCGGCTGGTGGCTCATGCGCCTGTTCGGTCATGAGCGCTGCGCAGTGCTCGATGGCGGCCTGCCGAAGTGGCGGCGGGAAGGGCGCCCTGTGGAGCGCGGTGCGGGACCCACGCCAGCGGCTGCGGTGTATCGTGCCAGTCTGAATGCGCGCTATCTGCGCGGCTTGGGAGACGTGCTGGAGAACCTGCAGTCCCGGCGCGAGATTGTGCTCGATGCGCGTTCGGCCGATCGTTTCCATGCACGCGTGCCCGAGCCGCGTGCGGGGCTGCGCGGGGGACATGTGCCCGGAAGTCGAAGTCTGCCGTTTACGGAATTGTTGGCTGCCGAGCAGACACTGCTGCCCGCGGCGCAACTGCGCGCCCTGTTCGAGGCGCGAGGCGTCGGTGACAACAGTGCTGTCGTCACTAGCTGCGGCTCCGGACTGACAGCGGCGGTGCTGAGCCTCGGACTCGAAGTTGCTGGCTTGCCGATGGGCGCCCTGTACGACGGTTCCTGGAGCGAATGGGGCGCGCGCCCGGAAACACCCGTTGAAATATGAAGTTTGCCCAGGGTAGAGAGCATTCCCAAAGATTACGCACGCATGGACCCGGATTCACAATCTATCGACGGCGCAGTGCCGGCTACGAAGCCAGGAAAGTTCGATGGGTTGCGACTCATTGCGCTGCTCAAATTCGGCAAGGCGCTGCTGCTGATTGCGACCAGCTACGGGGTACACCAGCTGCTGAACGCGGCACTGGTGGAACGCCTGTACAACTGGTCGGCAGCTCTGAGCGACGACCGCTTTGAACGCAAGCTGCTGATGCGAGCGCTGACTTGGGTGGAGGGCCTGGGCGCGAAGAAGATCCAGATTTTTCTCGCGGTGACCATCGCTTATACGGCAGTTGTGCTCGCGGAGGGGATTGGTCTGTGGCTGCGCCGCGCCTGGGCTGAATGGCTGACGGTGATTGCGACCAGCTCGCTGATACCATTCGAGCTCTGGGAGCTGATCACGCGGCCGCCGGGGCGCCGGCTGGCGATAGCCGTAACCCTGATGCTCAACCTGGTGATCGTCTGGTATCTGGCGCGACTGCTGCGCGCAACGACCGCGCAGCACCAACAGCTGGATCCGAGCGGATGAAAAAGATTGCCTCCTTTGCCCTCGGACACTGCCGACCCTGGGAATCGGGTTGCTGGTCGTCGCCACCCTGGTTGCCGCGACGGCGATGCGGCCACCTTCAGCGGTGCCGGCCGCCCTGGGCCTCAACGCCGCACTATGGCTTTATCGCGGAGATCCGGCTGGCCGGCGACGGCGGCTGGGACTACCGGTCGGTCAACCCTGCAGCGGGCTGCATCTGCGAAAAAATCGAAGACAAGAACCTGATTGTGGCGATCGACGTGCGAAGCCATGCCATTGTGAACCAATGGCCGATTGCGGCCGG
>DATNNU010000235.1:0-2037 GCA_035601675.1 Steroidobacteraceae bacterium
CGCGACTCCGCAGCTCACGGCACCCGCTTGCAAGACTACCGCCCGCCCGTGCCCGGTATCGATCAATTCGGCTACAAGCAGCAGCTACGGCGTGTGCTCACGACCGGTGATCTGGTTATTTACGGGCTGATCTTCATGGTGCCCATCGCGCCGTTCTCGGTGTACGGCTTCGTCTGGAACGACGCCAAGGGCATGGTGCCGCTCGCCTATCTGGTCGGTCTGGTCGGCATGTTTTTCACCGCGATGAGTTACGCCGCCATGTCGCGCGCGTTCCCGGTGGCGGGTTCGGTGTACTCCTACGCGCAGCGCGGCCTGAGCGAGATCGCCGGCTTCTTTTCCGGCTGGTTGATCCTGCTCGACTATATTCTGATACCGGCGCTGCTGTACCTGTTCAGTGCTATTGCCCTGCAGCCGATATTTCCAGGGGTTCCCGGGTGGATATGGCTGATCGGCTTCGTAAGCTTCAATGCCGTGGTGAATCTGATCGGCATTGAGTTCAGCGCGCGCGCCAACCGCTACATGCTGGCGATCGAGCTGGTGACGCTCGCGCTGTTCGTGGTCCTGGGGCTGATCGCGCTGTACAGCGGCCACGGCGCGGGCAGGCTCACGCTCAAGCCCGTGTACGATCCCGCTGTGTTTTCCATCGCCACGGTCGCCGGCGCCACCTCGATCGCAGTGCTGTCGTTTCTCGGTTTCGATGGAATCTCGACGCTGTCGGAAGAGAACAGCGGCGACACCGACTCGGTAGGCCGCGCCACGTTGCTGTCGCTGCTGCTGGTCGGCGTGCTGTTTCTGCTGCAGACATGGATCGCCACCGATCTGTCGCGCGGCGTGCAGTTCTCGTCGCCCGGCACGGCGTTCTACGAGATCGCCAGGCTTGCCGGCGGTGTCTGGCTGGAGCGGATCACCCTCGGCGCCGTGGTACTCGCATCCGGCATCGCCAACGCCATGGCGGCGCAGGCGGCGACTTCGCGCATTCTTTTCGCGATGGCGCGCGATCGCAAGCTGCCGGCCGTGCTGGCAAAAATTCATCGACGCTTTCAGACGCCCTACGTCAGCACGCTGGTGGTCGCCCTGGTATCGCTCGTGGTCGGGCTGTTTTTCTCGGATCGCGTCGATGATCTGAGCCGGATCGTCAACTTCGGGGCGCTCACCGCGTTCCTGCTATTGCACCTGTCGGTGATCAATCACTACCTGATTCGCCAGCGTAGCGGCGACTGGCTGCGCCACCTGGTGTTTCCGGTCGTGGGACTCCTGGTGATCGCCTACGTGCTCTATGAAATGGACACCAGTGCAAAGATCATGGGTGCGTGCTGGATAGCGATCGGCATCGTCTATTACCTCGTGCTGAGCGTCATATTGAGAAGGCCGGGCGCACTCGAACTGTGAATTGCCGCCGCGGCGATGCGGCCCGGCAGGCCTACGGCTCAGCCGCCAAGCGGCCGCAACAGCGAGCGCGAGATGATGTGCCGCTGAACTTCGCTGGTGCCGTCCCAGATCCGTTCGATGCGCGCGTCGCGCCAGATCCGCTCCAGCGGCATTTCGGTCATCAGTCCCATGCCGCCATGAATCTGCAGCGCCTCATCGGCGACCATCGCCAGCATCTCGGTCGCCTTGAGTTTCGCGATCGCCATGTCCATTTCGGTGGCGATCTTGCGCTCGAGCTTCCAGGCCGCCTCCAGCGTCAGCAGCTCGGCCGCGCGCAGCTCCATCGCCATGTCCGCGAGCTTGAACGCCACGCCCTGGAATTTGCCGATCTGCTGGCCGAACTGCACGCGATCGACCGCCCATTGCTTGGCGTGATCGAGTGCACGCTCGGCACGGCCCAGGCAGTTGGCCGCGACCTGCAGGCGCGTCGCCCCGAGCCAGGTGTTGGCGACGTCGAAACCCTTGTGAACTTCCCCCAGCACCGCGGATTTCGGCACCCGGCAGTCGTTGAACTGCAGGATGCTGTTGTTGTAGCCGCGATGTGAGACGTTGCTGTAGCCCGGCCTGACCTCGAAGCCGGGGGTGCCGACGTCCACCAGAAAAGCGGTG
>DATNNU010000236.1:0-4144 GCA_035601675.1 Steroidobacteraceae bacterium
GACCGTCCAATCTTCTCGACGGTGCTGGCGATCATCATCACCATCGCCGGTGCCGTGTCGCTGTCGGCACTTCCCATCGCGCGCTACCCGCAGATCACGCCGCCCACGATCATCGTCTCCACCGCGTTCCCGGGGGCTGACGCCGCCACCATCGAGCAGTCCGTCGCCGCACCGATCGAGGAGCAGGTCAACGGCGTGCCGCACATGATCTACATGGATTCGAAGAGCGCCAACAATGGCACCTACGCGCTGACCGTGACCTTCGACGTCGGCACCGACCAGGACATCGCCGCGGTGGACGTCCAGAACCAGGTCGCCATCGCCCAGCGCCAGCTGCCGCAGCAGGTGTTGCAGCAAGGGGTCACGGTGGCCAAGCGCCAGCCGCAGATCCTCCTGGCCGTGGCGATCGGCTCGGACGATCCGCGCTACGACTACCTCTTTTTGTCCAACTACGCGACGCTGCACGTCTACGACGCGCTGGCACGGGTGCACGGCGTCGGCCAGGTGATCGTGTTCGGCGCACGCGACTACGGCATGCGCATCTGGCTCGATCCGGCAAAAATGGCGCGCCTCAGCGTAGCCACCCAGGATGTAAGCAGCATCCTCGCCGAACAGAACGTGGTGGCTCCCGCCGGTACGGTCGGCGCTGAACCGGCGCCTACGGGCCAGCAGATGCAATACGTCGCCTCCGTCAAGGGGCGCCTCTCGACCGCTGAACAATTTGGCGACATTGTGGTACGCACGGGCGGCGATGGCGCCATCGTGCACCTCAAGGACATCGCCCGCATCGAACTCGCCGCCACCGACTACTCTCGTTCGAGCAAGCTCAACGGCGTGCCGACCGCCATCATTGGTGTCTACCAGTTGCCCGATGCTAACGCGCTGGAAGTGGCCAAGGGCGTGCGCACGGTGATGGACGGGCTGGCACCTACTTTCCCGAAGGGCATCCACTACCAGATTCCGTACGACACCACGCTGTTCGTGGCGGAATCGGTGCACGAAGTGCTCAAGACGCTGCTGGAAGCGGGCGTACTGGTGCTGCTCGTGGTATTCATCTTCCTGGAGAGCTGGCGCGCGACCCTCATCCCGATGCTGGCGATCCCGGTGTCCCTGATCGGCGCCTTCAGCGCCTTCATCGCGCTCGGCTTCTCGCTCAACACCCTCACGCTGTTCGCGCTGGTGCTGGCCATCGGTCTGGTGGTGGATGACGCCATCGTCGTGGTCGAAGCGGCCACTCAGATCATGGACAGCCGCAAGCTCTCGGCGCGCGAGGCGACCAAGGCGGCGATGCGGGAGGTCTCAGGCCCAGTCGTGGCGATAGCCCTGGTCTTGATCTCGGTATTCGTACCGGTGGCCTTCCTCGGCGGCCTTACCGGGCAGTTCTACCGCCAGTTCGCCCTGACGCTCGCGGTGTCGGTGGCGATCTCGGCGCTGGTCGCCCTCACCTTCACGCCGGCACTGTGCGCGCTGCTGCTGCGGCCGACGGCGGAATCGCATTTCAGCGGCCTCGTGGGACGCTTCTTCGGCGCCTTCGACCGCAGCTTCAAGCGCTTCACGGCACGCTACGTCGGTACTGTCGGCAGCGCCATCCGGCGCAGCGTGCTGTCGATGGCGATTTTCCTCATCCTCTCCGGGGCTGCGCTGTTGCTGCTGTACAGCAGGCCCACCGGCTTCATGCCCGATGAAGACCAGGGCTATCTGATTGGCCTCATCACCCTGCCGGTGGGCGCTTCGCTGCAGCGCACCGAGGCGGTGGCCGGCGAGTTCAGCGAAATGCTGCACAAGCAGCCGGAGGTTGAGTCGACGTTCGCAATCACCGGCCTGAACCTCCTCACGGGGACCAATTCCTCCTACGCCGCCACCACCTTCATCATCCTCAAGCCCTGGGCTCAGCGCGCCGGCAAGGCACACGGCTCACTGGCGCTCGCGGCACGCATCAACAACCTCGCCCGCGGCATCAAGCAAGCCAATGTGCTGGCGCTGAATCCGCCGCCGGTCCCGGGCATCGGCGCCGCCGGCGGCTTCGAGTTCATCCTGGAAGACCGCAGCGGCGGCGATATCCAGAAGTTCGCCGGCGTGATCCAGGAGTCGCTCGGGCAGGCCAACAAGCGGCCGGCACTGACGCGCGTGTTCACCCAGTTCAACGTCAGCACACCGCAGATCGAGTATGTCCTCGACCGCGAGCGGGCCAAGACGCTTGGGGTGTCCATCTCGAGCATCTTCTCCACCCTTCAGGCCTTCTTCGGCGGCAACTACATCAACGACTTCAATCTGTTCGGACGCACCTACAAGGTTACGGCGCAGGCCGAGGCCGCCGCGCGCGCCTCGCCGGAATCGGTCAATGGCTTGTATGTGCGCACCGAGCAGGGCGACATGGTGCCTCTGTCCACGCTGGTGGCGATCAAGGAAGTCCAGGGCCCGGAATACATCGAGCGCTATAACGTGTTCCGCGCGGTGACGATCAACGGCTCGGCTGCGCCCGGCTACAGCTCCGGACAGGCGACGCTGGCAATGGAGAATCTGGCAGCCAACCTGCCAGATGGTTACGGCTACGAATGGACCGGTACTACTTATCAGGAAAAAATCTCCGGCGGCCAGAGCGGAGCAATCTTCGGCATGGCCATCGTCTTCGTTTTCCTGGTACTGGCGGCGCTTTATGAAAGCTGGGCCGTGCCGTTCGCAGTCCTGCTGGGGATCCCATTCGCCGTATTGGGCGCCTACATCGGTCTGACGTTGCGCGGCATGCCGAGCGACATCTACGCCCAGATCGGACTGGTGATGCTGATCGGACTTGCGGCAAAAAACGCCATCCTCATCGTCGAATTCGCGAAGCTCGAGTACGAGCGCGGCAAGCCCTTGGTGGACGCGGCGATCGAGGGCGCGCGACTGCGCCTGCGGCCGATCCTGATGACCTCCTTCGCGTTCATTTTTGGTTCCGTGCCTCTGGCCATCGCCACCGGCGCGGGCTCGGGCGCCCGCCTGGTGCTCGGTACGGCCGTGGTATTTGGCATGAGCGTCGCCACCCTGATCGGAATTTTCATCATTCCGGTGTTCTACGTGCTGGTGCAGCGCCTGCAGGAGCGCATCCGCGGTAAGCCGGCGATAGTGCTCGAAGCTCGGCCATGAGGCGCTGGGTCGGCAGCATCCTCGTTAGTGCAGCGCTGTTGTCAGCGGGGTGTGCGCTCGGGCCCGATTACCGGCGCCCGGAGGTGAAGGTCCCGGCGGCTTTCCGCTTTGAGGCGACCCCCGCCAGCGACTCATTTGCCGATGCGCGATGGTGGCAGGTATACGAGGACCCCACGCTACAGGGCCTGATACGCGAGGCGCTCGTCAATAATTTCGATGTGCGTATCGCAGCGGCACGCATCGAGCAGGCGCGTGCCACTCTGGGCACAACGCGTTTACAGCAACTGCCGCAGATTTCGGTCTCGGCCGAAGCGCAACGCGCGCGCACTTCGGTTGACCAGCGAATTCCGGGTGAACCGCCGATCAGCAATGTATTCTCGGTGGACGGCAGCCTGTCCTACGAATTCGATTTCTGGGGCAAGTACCGCCGCGCCACGGAAGCCGCGCGCGCCCAGCTGCTCGCGTCCGAATACTCCAAAGAGGATGTGACGGCGGGGCTGGTATCGAGCGTCGCCACCGCCTACTTCACCCTGCTGACGCTGGACGAGCAGCTCGCCATCACTCAGCGCACGGTGGCGACGCGCCAGAAATTTGTCGACCTGACGCAGGCACAACATGAGCGCGGCACGGTATCAGGACTCGACGTCGCCACTGCGCAAGCGCAGTTGGCCATTGCGCAGGCTAACATCCCTGACCTGCAGCGCCAGATGAGCATCGCCGAGGACCAGCTCAGCGTGCTATTGGGCGGCAATCCGGACGAGATCCTGCGCACCGAAAGCAGCCAGCTCAAGCGCATGAGCGAATCCGTCAATCCGCCAGTGCCGCCGGCTGGGCTGCCCTCGAGCCTCCTGGAACGTCGCCCGGACCTGCGCGAGGCGGAGCAGAACCTGGTGACGGCCAATGCCAATGTTGGCGTAGCCAAGGCCAACCTGTTCCCTACCGTCACTCTCACGGCGAGCGGCGGCAATGTCAGCACCGCCCTATCGGACCTGTTCAGCGCGCCCACGAGAGCCTGGAC
>DATNNU010000237.1:0-3318 GCA_035601675.1 Steroidobacteraceae bacterium
CGCAGCACCACGACTTCCATGCCGCGCATCGCCGCCATATGCACGGTGGACGCCGGCACCGCGAGCGGCAGGCCGCGCGGATGATAGGCCCAGCTCAGCACGAACTTGCCATGGCGTGGAATGCCCAGTTCATCGAGCGTCTTCCAGTCGGCCAGCGACTGACAGGGATGATTGACGGCCGATTCCAGATTAATAAGGGGCTTGTCGGTCAGGCTCGCCATGGCTGCGAACTTGTGCTCGCCAAGGTCTGCGGCCAGATCCTTGCCGTCGGCAAAGGAACGGATGCCGAGCGCATCGCAATAGGACGCCAGCACCGGCACGCCTTCACGCGCGTGCTCGGCGGCGGCGCCGTCCATCACCACTGCCTCACGGGTTTCGATCTGCCAGGTGCCGCTGCCCGGAGTGATCACGAAAGAAGCGCCGCCGAGCCGGGCCATGCCGCCCTGGAAGGAAGCCAGCGTGCGCAGCGACGGGTTCAAGAACAGCAGGCCGAGCACCTTGCCGACCAGGGCGTGCGGCTCGGGGCGCGACTCCAGCCGGCGTGCAAGCTCGAGCAACGCCAGCAGCTCGTCGCGCGAAAAATCGGCCAGGTCGATGAATCGCCGCATCGCCGGTCTCAAACGCCGATGTCGAGCAACGCGTCGCGCAGCAGTTCGACGTGGGCGGCTTCGAGCACGTAGGGTGGCAGCAGCCGCAGGATGTGCGGATCGGCGCTGGTGCCGGCCAGGATGCCGCGCTCGAGCAGCGCGGCGTGGATTTGCTTCGCCGGCCGGCTGGTGCGCAGTCCCACCAGCAGTCCCGCGCCCTGATGTGCAACCACCGGTCCCACCAGACAGCGGCCGCGTATCAGCGCCGAGACGCTGCGCACGTGCTCGAGCAGATGTTCGGACTCGATCGCCTCGATCACGGCTTCGATCACCGCGCACGCCATCGGTCCGCCGCCGAACGTGGTGCCCAGCGCGTCGAGCTTCAACGCCGCGCTGACCCGCGGCGACATCAGCAGCGCCGCGCACGGAAAGCCGGCGCCCAGCGCTTTCGCCGTCGTGATCATGTCCGGCTGTACGCCGTAGAGCTTGGCCGCGAACGGCTCGCCGACGCGGCCCATGCCGCATTGCACCTCATCGAAGATCAGCAGCGCACCGACCTGCTCGCACCGCGCCCGCAGCGCCTCGAGAAACGGCGCGCCCAAGTCGAAGGCGCCGCCGACGCCCTGCACCGGCTCGACGATCACCGCCGCGGTGTGGTCGCCGACCTGCTGGGCAATCGCGGCATGGTCGCGCCGCGCGATGAAGCTGACCTCGAACGGCGTACGCGGAAAGCCATACCACTTCGCGGCCGCGCCCCAGGTGACGGCGCCGGCGGCGGCGGTGCGGCCGTGGAACGAATGCTCGATGGCGGCGACGTGGGTGCGCTGCGTGATCGCAAACGCCATCTTGAGAGCGTTTTCATTCGCCTCGGCGCCGCTGTTGACGAAAAACACGCTGTTGAAGTCGAGGCCCGAGAAGCGCAGCAGCCGCTGCGCGGCGCGCGCTCGCACCTCCAGCGGCACCGCATTGCTCTGAAAGCTCACCGAGCGGGCCTGCTCGGTCAGCGCCCGGGTCCAGATCGGGTGCCCATAACCGAGCGCGGCGACCGCGTGGCCGCCGTAGAGATCCAGCACGCGACGGCCGTGGCTGCTGTGCAGCCAGACGCCTTCGGCGCTGATCACCGGCAGCGGATACTGCGCGAACACCGGCGCCAGGAAATCGGGCGGCGCCCCCGACGCCGGGGCCGGCGCCGACGCTGTCGATGACGTGCGCTGTGCGCTCACGTGGACTCCTGTCTTGCTTGATGCCTGCATGAGCGCACCGTCTGGCTCAGGTCCAGCCCGGCGCCGGCGCCGTGAGTCCGGCGGTTTCGGGCAGGCCATACAACCGGTTCATCCACTGCACCGCACCGCCGGCCGCGCCCTTGTTCAGGTTATCGATCGCGCACATCACCGCTACGCTACGGCCGTCGCTGACCGCGCACAGCCGTGCATAGTTGCTGCTGGCCACGTCTTTGACGCGCGGCGGCGCGTCGCTGACATGTACGAACGGCGAGCCGGCGTAGTACTCGCGCAGCGCGCCCAGGATCTGCGCGCTGTCGCGCGGCTTGCGCAGGGTTGCCTGTACCGTCGCATGAATGCCGCGCGCGAACGGACCGGAATGCGGCACCAACGCGACCTGGGCCTCGATGCCGGTGGCCGCGAGTGCGCAGCTCTTGATCTCCGGTGCATGCCGGTGGGCAAGGGCGCTGTAGGCGTAGAGATCGCCGTGCCGCAGGGGATGGTGGGTGCCATCGCTGGGTTTGCGGCCCGAGCCGGTGCTGCCGGTGACCGCGGCCACGAACAATTCGGGTCTGGTCAGGCCCATCGCCAGCATCGGCACGCAGGCCAGCAGCGTCGCGGTGGCGAAGCAGCCCGGATGCGCCACATGCGGCGTGACGATCTCGCGCAGATGTTCCGGTAGCGCGCAGCTGAAGGCCTGGAGGCGCCCCGGCGCGCCATGCGCATGTTTGTACACGGCCTCGTAGGCGGCCGCGGAACGGAAGCGAAAGTCGGCCGAGATGTCGACCACGCGCGGTTGGCGGCTCGCGGCCTCGGATTTGATCAGCAGTGCATCGATCAATGCGGCCGCCGCGCCGTGCGGGGCTGCCGAAAAAATGGCGGTCGAGTCCTCGCGCTCGATGATGGCCTCGATCTGCGCCTGTGATTTGAAACGCTCTTCCGGAAACGCGGTGGCCAGATGAGCGAAAGCCTGCGCCACCGGTTCGCCGGGCCGGCTGTCGGACATGATGCCGGCGAGCGAGAAATTCGGATGTCCGGCGATCAGGCGCAGCAGCTCGCCGGCGACATAGCCGGTACCGCCGAGCACGACGGCGGGAATCGATCGCATCGCTTCGCGGCTGCGGCGCATCAGTCGGCGGCCCCGGCCGCGTGCCGTGCCTGGCCCGCGATGCCGATGGCATCGATGACGTGATCGCCGAGGGCGGCGGCATCGGAGAGCGCGTTGAAGGCGGTGACGTTCATCTGCTGTTGAATGATTTCGATGCCGACCAGGTTGTCGGTCGAAGGACCGGTGACGACGCAGGGCTCGATCTGGAAACGCTCACGCAGCAGTTTCACGCCGCCCCACGCTGCGACCGGATCGTTGGCCGACAGCACCACGCCGCTGAGCGCGCGGCGGATATCGGCGCACTCGAGAATGGCATCGACGCCATAGGTGCCGAGCAGGCCGTCGCCGAGCTCGAACACGATCGCATCCGGCTTGCCGACCGAGAGTTCCGTGAGCATGGTGC
>DATNNU010000238.1:0-2117 GCA_035601675.1 Steroidobacteraceae bacterium
CGGCTGTTGATTTCGCCGGCTACTTAGCGGGACGGATTCCCGCTCGGAGAACAAGATGCCGCGCTCGGCAAGATACCGTGCGCATGGCGCGAGGTTCGAAGGGTACACGCTGGTCGAACTAGTGGTGGTGATCTCGATCGCGGGCATCTTGGCGGCGTACATCGCGCCGCGCTTTTGGACTCAGCAGACCTTCTCCGATCGGGGGTATGTCGACGAACTGGCGGCGGCGTTGCGCTCGACGCAAAAGGCGGCCGTCATCACCGGTTGCGCGGCGCAGTTGACCGTGTCGCCGAACACTTACGCGGCGACTCAGCAGGCACCCTCCGGCAACGCCTGCAACCCGGCTGACACGACTTGGTCGACGCCGCTGTTGGGCGCCGACGGGTCGGCGATTCAGAACACGGCGCCGGCGAACACCACCGCGAGTCCGATCGGTGTCTACCGTTTCGACACCCAGGGGCGCCTGAGTTCTAGTCCCGCCACGACCCTCACTGTGGGCACCCACACGATCACCATCCTTGCCGGCACCGGCCTGGTGCAGGTGCAGTAGCCATGCGCAGTCGGCATCGCGGCGTGACGCTGATCGAGCTGGTAGTTGCCATCACCATCGTCGCGATTGCGGTGACGACGATCTTGGGTGCGTTCGCCGTGGTTGCCACGCGCAGTGCGGATGCGATGATGCAGCAGCAGGCCATCGCCATCGGCGAGTCGTATCTCAGCGAGATCCTGCAGCGTTGGGTAGTCGATCCCAACCCCACTACACCGCCGAACACCGGCCGCGCCAGCTGGGACCTCGTCGATCAATACAACGGGTTGGTGGACGTGGGCGCCCACGACCAATTCGGCAACCCAATCGCCTCCCTGAACACCTACACGGTCAGCGTCAGCACCTCCCAGTCGAGCGCCCTCACCGGTGTGCCCGCGGCCGACGCTCGCCGCGTCGACATCACCGTGAGCTACCCACCGAGCGCCAGCGTCACATTATCGGGCTACCGGACACACTATTGACATGCGCACCGCAACTCGCGTCGTCCGCGGCTTTACTCTCATCGAGCTCGTCATCACCATTGCGGTCGGTTCCGTGGTGGTAGCGTTCATGGCGCTGTTCATTGTCACGCCGATGACCACGTACACCGCGCAGACCCGGCGTGCCGCGCTCGTCGATGCGGCCGACAGCGCGTTGCGCTTCATGGGGCGGGATCTGCGCGCCGCATTGCCGAACAGCGTACGCGTCAGCCCGAGCGGCAGCGTGCTCGAACTGCTGGCCACCGTCGACGGCGCGCGCTATCAGGATAGCGGCCCCCTGTCGAACCCGGCGCTCGCGCTCGACCTGACTGCGAAGGACGGCGCGTTTGCGACCACGGTTCCGTTCACGCAGCTGACCCTGCCGTGGACATCGAGCGCCTACTTTCTCTCGATCTACAATGTCGGCGTGCCGGGCGCCGATGCCTATCAAATGGCCAATTTCCCCAATGTCCCCTATGTCATCACGCCGGCGAATACGACGATCACGATTTCGGCGGGCGCGACGGCCAACCAGAATCTGGTGACGCTCAGCCCCGCATTCCAGTTCGCCTTCGGCTCACCGGGTCAACGCGTGTTCCTCGTGAGTGGGCCGGTGACATACCTGTGCGACACGGCTGCCGCGACACTGACTCGCTACTCGGGTTACGCGATCGCGGGTGCGCAGCCCGCGAGCGCCGCGGCGTTGAATGCCGCCGGCGCGAGCGCGGCGCTGGTGGCGAGCAATGTCGCGGGATGCCAATTCGCGTTGAGTCCCGGCACGGCGCAGCGCAACGCCCTTGCCACGCTGACGCTGCAGATCGCCCAGAGCGGCGAATCCGTGCAGCTGCTCCATCAAGTGCAAGTGGTGAACGCGCCATGAGGCCGACCGCTCCGATGGATGGGCAGCAGTCGGGCTTTGCGCTCATTCCCGCCCTGTTTCTGATCGTCGTGCTGGGCGCTCTCGCTGCGGTCGCGATCCGGGTCGGAACCGGCCAGCAGCAGGCCGTGACGATGTCGCTGCAGCAGGCGCGCGCACTCAGTGCCGCGCAGACCGGCATCGAGTGGGGCGCTTGGCAGGCCCTGAAAGGCGGCAGCTGCGTCGCGAGTACGAC
>DATNNU010000239.1:0-2932 GCA_035601675.1 Steroidobacteraceae bacterium
GAGGGCACGCCGGGCAGCAATCGTTTCCGCATCATGCGTTTCGAGCAGCAGTTGATACCGGTGCAGACACCCGAGGCCGCCGCGCGGGCGCCGCGGGTGGGCGAACTGAGTACCTCGGCACTACTGGGAAGTCGCGATCTAAAACAGCTGGCTGAGCTGCACTGGCGTCTTGGCCTGCCGGTGATGACCCTGGTGCTGACGGCGCTCGCCGTGCCACTCGGACGCTTGCGCCCGCGGCAGGGGCGCTATGCCCATGTCTGGGTCGCGGTGCTGGTGTTTGCGCTGTATGCCAACCTGGCGCTCGCGGCGCGCACCTGGCTGGAACGAGGCATCATCCCGGCCGCGTTCGGACTGTGGTGGCTGCATGCGCTGTTCCTGGCGATCAGTCTGGCAGCGATGCTCGGGCCCGGTCTGCTGCGCGCGCATCGCGCGCGGCGAGGTGCGCGATGACACTGATCGATCGTTACATCGCGCGCACGCTGCTGTCCGCGGTGGCACTGGTGATGGTGGCGCTACTGATGCTCGGCATGCTGTTCGTATTCATAGGCGAGCAGGGTAATATCGGCGTCGGTCACTACGGCATGCTGGATGCGCTGCAGTACTCGGCGCTGACGCTGCCGCAATTCGCGCTCGAATCCTTTCCCGCCGGCGCGCTCATTGGTGCGCTGCTCGGCATTGGCGTGCTGGCGCGCAGTCATGAGCTGACCGTCATGCGGGCCTCGGGTATGTCGAAGCTGCGCCTGAGCGCGGCGATGCTGATCAGCGCGTCGGTGCTGGTGGCGATCGCGCTGCTGGTCGGTGAGTTTCTGGCGCAGCCGCTGGGCCAGCTGGCCGATGAGCAGAAGGCCTATGCCAAGTACTCGAACATGAGTTTCGCCGGCGCCGGTGCCTGGATCCGCGATGGTGACATTATCCTGAACGTACAGGATCGTTCGAGCGCCGCCGAGTTCGGTGGAATGCTGATCTTCGAACTCACGCCGGATAATCGCCTGGCCGCCATTGCGCGTGCCGAACACGCGACGGCGGCCGGATCGCAGTCATGGCAGCTGCGCAACTACGCTGAGTCGCGCTTCGTCGGTGACTCGGTCACGAGCCTGCGGGCGCTGCAGCGACCGCTGCATACCGCGGCCGGCGCGGACTTCCTGCGGCTGGTCAACACGGACACCTCGGAGCTGTCGCTGCGCACGCTGTATATGGCGATACGCTACCTGCGATCGAACAATCTCGGAACCGAGCAGTACGAGATTGCGTTCTGGTCACGCGTAGCGCGTACCGTCGGCATTCTGGTGGCGCTGCTGTTCGCATTGCCGTTTGGATTCGGTTCGCTGCGCACCGCCTCGCTGAGTGCCCGCATCACGTTCGGCGTGGCGCTCGGCGTCGTGTACGTGTTTCTGCAGCGGCTGGTCGAAAGCGGCACGCAGGTGTTCAATCTGGACCCGCTGGTGCTGGCCTGGGTGCCCACCGGTCTGCTGGCGCTGGTCACGGCGACGATGATGTGGCGCGTGCGCTAGCCGCAATGCACTGGCTTTCCAGGTGCCTGCAAGTGTGGCTGGCGCGTCTGCTCGATGTAGCAGCGCAGGTTGCGCCGCAGGAGCGCCGGGCGGTGCTGCTGGCGTTCATGTGCAATTTTGTACTGCTCGGCAGCTATTACATCCTGCGCCCGGTGCGCGACACGATGGCAACCGTGATCGGCGTCGGTCAGCTGCAGAATCTGTTTACCGCTACCTTCATAGGCACGTTGGTGGCCTCGCCGATCTACGCCATGCTGGCCTCGCGGCTCAAGCTCACGCGACTGTTGCCCGGCGTATTCTGGTTCTGGCTGTTCAATGTGCTGCTGTTCCAGCTGCTGTTCGCGCTGGCTCCGCAGAATGTCTGGGTGGCTGCGGCCTATTACGTATGGTTCAGCGTCGCCAACCTGTTCATGATCTCGCTGTTCTGGAGCCTGATGGTAGATATGTTCACCGCCGCCCAGGCGACGCGCCTGTTCGCGCTGATTGCGGCTGGCGGCAGCATCGGTGCCATCGGCGGCCCGCTGTTGACGCGGCTGCTGGTCAACCGGCTGCAGCTCAGTGGCCTGCTGCTGGTCGCGGCCGCGGGTTTCCTGATCGTGATCGTGCTGGTGTACCGGCTGATGCGCGAGAAGGAACGGCTGCGCGCCAGCCACGAACAGGTGCAGGCGACAACGCTGGATCACGCACTGCCCGGCAACCCGTTTGAGGGCTTCAGCCAGATCTTCAGGTCGCGCTATGTAACGAGCCAGGCCGCATTCATGCTGCTGATGACCTGGGCCAATACGGCGGCCTATTTCCTGCAGACCGATGTAATCGCGCACGCGTTCGCGGCCGTGGAAGGCCGCGCACAGGCGATTGCCGACATCGATCTGGTGGTCAATGTGGCCACCGCTGTGATCCTGATTTTCGGCCTTGGACGCCTGGTGCAGCGATTCGGAGTCACGGCCGGGCTGGTTCTCAATCCATTCATCATGCTGATCGCCTTCGTGGTCGTTGCGATCTCGCCGTCGCTGTATGTCATTCAGGCGCTGCAGGTGGTGCGTCGCGTAGCGCAGTACGCCGTCGCCCGACCCAGTCGGGAAATCTGCTTCACGGTGGTGGAGCAGAGCAGTCGCTACAAGGCGAAAAACGTAATCGATACCGTGGTCTACCGCTTCGGTGACGTCAGTTCGGCGTGGATGCAGGCCGGATTGCGTGCGGCGGGATTGGGCCTTGGCGGCGCGGTGGTGGTGGGCATCGGTGCCTGCGTCGCGTGGGGCGGGGTGGCGCGCTATGCCGGCCGACGCTACGAGCAGATTTGCAAGCAGCAGCGATGAGTGCCTCCACCCCACCGACCGCATCGACGCCGCGTCGGTCGCTGTTGGCTCGGCTGTTCAAGTCCGTAGCGGCGATCGAGCCCTACGAGCTCAGAGCGGTCGTTC
>DATNNU010000240.1:0-9125 GCA_035601675.1 Steroidobacteraceae bacterium
CGCCGACCGATTGTCGACCCGCTACGATGGCTTTGAGATGCACCAGCGACAATCGGACGACTTCTTCAACACCGATCACGGTCACGCCTGGACCATCGCCTATGAGCGCGAGCTGAACCGACACTGGAGCGTGATCGCGGAAGCGCTGCAGATCGACAGCCAGCTCGGGATGCGCAGCCAGATCGGCCTGCCGGTTGCGGCCAGGGAGCGCGAGCTGCAGCTGGCGGTTCGGTTCCAGCTCTAGCGCACGCTAGCTCAGGGCGCTGTCCGCGCCGGAAACCACCCGCGGTTCGCTCGGTATCCTGATCTCGACGCGCACTTCGCCGCAACGCTGTACCGGTGAGCCATCCGGCGGCGCGGCGCGTACTCTGACCTGGCGCGCCCAGGTGACCGCCAGGTCATCAAAACGCCGATCGCCGGAAGACGCCATGACAGCGGCACTGAGGATGCTGCGGTCAGGGGCAATACAGACCTTGACGATGGTCACTTCACCGGGCGTGAAGCGAGGCCCGGCGACCACGAATGATACGGGCGCATCGTCGAACGGCGGCAGCGCCACGCGCGCCGGTGGGCCCGGCCGTGCGCTGGAGGCACAACCGGCCACCGTGGCAACGCACACTGCGATAACGACAGCGGTTCGCATCGAATCCCCGCGCTCGCGCTGCAGTATCGGCTGCAGCCGTCCAGCCATGATACGCCGGTCTGGGTACAAGGACAGAAACCCACGTCAAATCATGCTGTTGTGAATCAGTCGGGCAGCCCGCGGCCGGGGTTTGCGGCGCCCCCCGAGCTGCAGTGCTTGTTAATATCGCGGCGCGTGAGTGTTGGTCGGATTCACGGAAAAATAACGAGCCCACATTGAATCATCAGCCCCAAGGCGGATTGCGCATGCCGGTCATTTTCGTCGGACACGGTAATCCGATGAATGCACTGGCTCGCAATCAGTACACCGAAGGCTGGCGCCAACTCGGCAGCAGCGTGCCGAAGCCGCGCGCGATCGTGTGCGTCTCGGCGCATTGGTACGTACCCAGATCCGCCGTGACCGCGATGCCGCGGCCGCGCACGATTCATGACTTCGGCGGCTTTCCGCGCGAGCTGTTTCAAGTCCTCTATCCGGCGCCCGGCTCACCTGAGCTCGCGCAGCGCATTGTCGATCTGCTGGCGCCGTGGCCGGTCGATCTGGATCAAGCCTGGGGACTGGACCACGGTACCTGGTCGGTGCTGCTACACCTGTATCCCGACGCGTCGATCCCCGTGGTCCAACTCAGCATCGATGAAACCCGGGACGCGGCAACCCACTATGCGATCGCCAGCCGCCTGGCGCCGTTGCGCGATGAAGGGGTCCTGATCGTCGGCAGCGGCAACATCGTGCACAACCTGCATGCCTACGCTTGGGGCGATGACTCCGCCGAACCGTACGACTGGGCACTGCGATTCGATGCACTGGCGCGTGAACTGCTGATTGACGCAGACTTCGCGCCGCTGGTGGACTATGAGTCGCTGGGTCGCGAGGCACTGTTGTCCGCACCGACGCCGGACCACTACCTGCCGCTGCTCTACGTCATCGCGCAGCGCCAGCCGGACGAGCCGGTCAGCTTTCCGGTGCAGGGATTTGACGGCGGCTCGATCTCGATGCTGTCGGTGCGCATCGGCTAAGCGCACGGCAGGCGCCATGAAGACGCTATTCCTCATTCGTCACGCCAAGTCCAGTTGGGATGATCCCAGGCTTACCGATCAGCAGCGGCCGTTGACCGCTCGCGGCAGGCGCGACGCGCCGCGGCTGGGTAAGCGGCTGGCGACGCGCTACCGCCGACCGGACCTGATGCTGTCGAGCCCGGCACTGCGCGCGTTGAAGACGGCTCAACTGATCGCCCGCAGGTTCGGCGGCAAGCCCGTCACCGTGGACGCCCGTCTGTACGGCGGCAACGTCAGCGAGCTGCTGCGGGTCATTCATCAGCTCGACGACCGCCACCAGCGCGTGATGCTGTTCGGCCACAACCCGGAGTTGACCGCGCTGGCACGTCGTTTCTCGGATGAGATGCGTCATCTGCCGACCTGCGCGGCCGCCAGGTTCAAGTTCGATGTCAAGTCGTGGAAGCGTATCGGGCGGGCGACGCTGGTCGCGGTAGCGCTGGAGGGCGCGTGAGCGCATCGATGCGCCGCATCGTGCTGCTGCTGGTCGTGGCGCTGGTGATTGGCGTGCAATACCTGCGCCGCCCGTCGGCGCATCGCTCGTCCAGCCCCGCGTCCGCGGCCTTGTCCCCGGATTCGCTTCGAATCGGCACGCTGCGGCTGCAGCGCTGCGAGATCGGCCGCCGCGGCATTGCCGGGGTCGGTAGCTCACGGGCGTATTGCACCCGCTTCGATGTGCCGGAGGACTGGAACGCGCCTTCGGGCCGGCACATCGCCCTAAGAGTGGCCATCGTCAGGAGCGCGGCGGTGCGCAGCGACGCCGACCTGGTGGTGTTCCTGGACGGCGGCCCGGGTGGCGCCGCGACCGAGGATTACCCGGGGCTTGCGCCGGCGCTGGCGCCGCTGCGCGAGCGGCGCGATATCCTGCTGATCGATCAGCGCGGCACGGGCGGTTCCAATGCGCTCGCCTGCCTGGACGATAATGATCCAGACCAGCCGCCATCGGCGCTCCCCAGGGCGCGGGGGATTGCCTCCAGCCTGCAGCTGGTACAGCAATGCCTGACAGCCGTACGCACGCACGCTGCGCCCGAGCACTATACGACGACCGATGCTGTTAAAGACCTGGAAGCCATTCGCCAGGCGCTCGGGGCACCGCAGCTCGACCTGCTCGGGGTCTCCTACGGTACCCGCGTCGCGCAGCAGTACGCTGCGCGCTACCCGGGGTCGGTGCGCAGCATCGTTCTGGACAGCATCGTGCCCAATACGCTGGCACTCGGCAGCGAGCACGCGCGCAATCTCGAACGGGTACTGCAGTCGCTGTTTGCGCGTTGTAGCGCCGACGACCGGTGCAAGCAGAGCTTCGGCGACTCGTACGCGACCCTGTATCGCCTGCGCGACCGGCTGCGCGCGCAAGCGCAATCCCTGACGTTGCGCGACCCATTCAACTATGAGCCCTTGCACCTGAATTTCAGCGCCGAGGATCTGACTGCGATCGTGCGCATCAATGCCTACAGCCCGATCACCGCCGCATTGCTGCCGTTGACGCTGTCCCAGGCCGATCACGGCAACTACGCGCCGCTGATCAGCCAGAAGAAATGGATCTCGGATGACCTGGGCAGCGAGATCACCGGCGGCATGGAGCTGTCGGTGGTCTGCGCTGAAGATGCGGACCTGCTCGCGCTGCGGCCCGATGATGCGGCGACGCTGCTCGGCAACGATCAGATCGCGAACATTCGATCCGCCTGCTCGGTCTGGCCCAGGGGCGATCGACCCGCGGATTTTCATCGGCCATTGGCTTCCGGCCTGCCGGTACTGATCCTGGCAGGCCAGTACGATCCGGTGACCCCGCCCAGCTATGGCGCCGAGGCAGCGCGGACGCTGAGCAATGCGCGCCTGCTGCTGGCGCCCGGGCAGGGCCACGCCGTTATCGGTGCCGGCTGCATGCCGCGACTGGTTCGTCAGTTCATCGACGAATTAAAGCCGCGTGCGCTCGATGATCGCTGCCTGCTGCAGCTCGGCGATACGCCGGCGTTCATCGACTTCAATGGTTCCTCGCCATGATCGAGGTCGAACAGCTGCATAAGACCTTCGGCGCCAAGACCGCGGTGGAAGACGTGACGTTCAGCGCGCCCGACGGTCAGATCACGGGGCTGCTGGGACCCAACGGCGCCGGCAAGACCACCACCCTGCGCATGCTCTATACGCTGCTGAAGCCGGAACGCGGGCGCATCACGGTCGACGGTGTTGACGCCGCGCTGCAGCCGCTCGAGGTCCGGCGCCGCCTGGGCGTATTGCCGGACGCCCGCGGGCTGTACAAGCGACTCACCGCCCGGGAGAACATTGCCTACTTCGCGCAGCTGCACGGCCTGGATGCGCAGCTGATACGCCGGCGCAGCGACGCCCTGATCCAGGCGCTGGCGATGCAGGACATCGCCGAACGGCGCGTCGAGGGATTCTCGCAGGGCGAGCGCGTCAAGACCGCGATCGCGCGCGCATTGGTGCACGATCCGCGTCACATCGTGCTCGATGAACCGAGCAATGGCCTGGATGTCATCGCCACGCGCAGCCTGCGCGACTTCCTGCGCCAGCTTAAGGCGCAGGGCCGCTGCGTGCTGTTCTCGACCCACATCATGCAGGAGGTCGCGGCCCTGTGTGATCGCATTGTCATCATCGCCGGCGGTCGGGTGGTCGCCGACGGTTCACCGGCGGCGCTGAGGGAGCTGGCCAAGGAGCAAAGCCTGGAAGAGGCCTTCGTGAAAATCATCGGTGCCGCGGCCGTCGGGCAACTGGCGTGAGTCCGACACTGGCGGTCTATCTGAAGGAGTGTCGCGAAAGCCTGCGCGACAAGCGGGTACTGCTCAATGCGCTGATCCTGGGTCCGCTGCTCGGTCCGCTGCTGTTCGTCGGCCTGTTGAGATTGACGATCGGCCATGAGCTCGAGCAGGCCGACAGGCCGCTGTCGGTAGTCGTGATCGGCGCCGAGCGTGCCCCCAACCTGGTGGCGGCCCTGGAGCAGCAGGGCCTGCAGGCGCTGCCGCCGCTCAGCGAAGTCGACACCGCGGTACGCGAGCAGCGGGTTTCATTGGCGCTGCGCATCACCGATCATTTCGCCGAAGACTGGCGCGCGGGCCGTCCGGCGCAGGTCGAGATCATCTATGATTCGTCGCAACGCGAAGGCGGATCGCAGTTTGAGCGCCTGCACGCGATGCTCGAGAATTACTCCCGACGCACCGGCGCTATGCGGCTGATCGCCCGCGGGCTGGTGCCTTCGTTGGGCAGCGGCTTGCTGATTGCGACACGTGATCAGGCCACACCGCAGGCCCGCGGCGCGATGCTGTTCGCGCTGCTGCCTTATTTTCTTATCCTGACCAGCTTCATTGGCGGTATGTGGCTCGCGATCGACTCGACCGCCGGCGAGCGCGAACGGCAGTCCCTGGAACCGCTGCTGGTCAATCCAGTACCGCGCGAGCAGATCCTGCTGGGCAAACTGTGCGCCGCCGCCACCTTCAGTTTTGCCAGCCTGACCCTCGGCCTGCTGGCGTTCTCGATCGCGGCGCGGTTCCTGCCTTCGAAGCAGATCGAGATGAGTCTGAATCTTGGGCCTGGCGTCATTGGCACTATATTGCTGCTGATGGTGCCGCTGGTGCTGTTGATCGTCATCTCGCAGATGGTCGTAGCCGCGTTCGCCAAGAGTTATCGCGAAGCGCAGACCTATGTCGGCCTGCTGCAGCTGTTGCCGCTCATTCCGTCGATTGCATTGAGTGTGGTGCCGGTGACACCGCAGCTGTGGATGTATGCGCTGCCGCTGATCGGCCAGCAGCTGACGATGCTGCGCCTGCTGCGCGGCGAGGTGGTGACGGCGCTGCCGTTGGCGTTGTGTGCTGTGGTCACGGTCGTTGTAACCGGCGCGGCGTTCCTGGCCGCGAAGCGGATCTACGAGTCGGAGCGGCTGGCGGTCAATGCATAACGGGCCCGCCATCGACAGCCGGGACGATGATCGGCTCAGAGAATTCATCGAGCGCCATTCCCGGCTGTTTGTTCTGACCGGCGCGGGCTGCAGCACCGAGTCGGGCATTCCCGACTACCGCGACGCCGACGGCGGCTGGAAACGCTCTGCCCCGGTGATGTTTCATTCATTCATGGGCGACGCTGCCATCCGCCGGCGCTATTGGGCGCGAAGCCTGGTGGGCTGGCGGCGCCTGCGCGCTGCACGGCCCAACGACGCGCATCGTGCGCTGGCGCGCCTGCAGCAGCAGCACCGGGTCGAATGCCTGGTGACGCAGAACGTCGATCGCCTGCACCAGCTCGCCGGCAGTGCCGACGCCATCGACCTGCACGGCAGGATCGATCTGGTTCGCTGCATGAGCTGCCAGGTGCGGCTGCCGCGCGAAGATCTGCAGGCCGAACTGCTGCGGCTCAACCCGGCCTGGGCCGCACTGGACGCCGTTGCGGCACCCGACGGCGACGCCGATCTCGAGGCGCTGGATTTCTCAAGCTTCCAGATCCCGCCCTGCTCGCTGTGCGGCGGAGTGCTGAAACCGGACGTGGTGTTCTTCGGCGAGAGCGTTCCGCAGGATCGGGTGCAGATGTCGATGCTGCACCTGAGGCAGGCCGACGCCATGCTGGTGGTCGGCTCCTCGCTGATGGTGTATTCGGGCTATCGCTTCGCGCACGCCGCAGCTACGGCCGGCAAGCCGATCGCCGCGGTAAATCTGGGCAGCACGCGAGCAGATCCGTTACTGCGATTCAAAGTGAAGCGGCGCTGTTCGGCGGCGCTGGCTTTCCTGTTGCAACCCCCCGGCGGTGCGCAGCGCGCGCGAGCGGTCAGCTTCCGATCAACTCGCTGATAGCCGCAAGCTCATCGGCCGTCAGCTCGAATTGGAAGATTTCCAGGTCTTCGCGCATGTGCGTTGCCGACGTGGTGCCGGTCAGCGGTACAATGTCGCTCTGGGTCAGATGCCGAAACAGAATCTGCGCCGGCGTGCGCGCATATTTCCCGGCCGGTCCGGTAACAGCGTTGTGGGCCAGCAGCTGTGGATTGGCCGTGAGGGTCCAGAAGCTCTGGTAGATGATGCCGCGCTGCCGGCAGAACTCACGGATCTGGCGATCGTAGCCGGAGTCGGCGTAGAAGCGGTTCTGCAGCACCGCGGGCTTCACCGTGGCCGTCTGGTACAGCGTCTGCAGAGTCGCCGGGCTATAGCAATTGCTGATGCCAAGCTGCCGGGCGCCGCCGGCGTGGAAGATCTGTTCCATCGCACCCCACACCTGCCTCATCTGGCGTCGATCGGGAAGCGCGGAGTGCAGCATCAGGCAGTCGACATAGTCGGTCTGCAGGTTGCGCGCTGAGGTCCTGAACGACTGCGCCACCTGCTCGGCCAGCGGTGCGCCCGGGTCATAGGGGATCTGTGCCGGGTCGTGGCCCGACAGCGGTGTGAATTTCGTCTGCAGATAAAGATCGCCCCGGCGCAGCCTGTTATTCAGACTGGCGGCCACAGCCGTCCCAACGCCCGCTTCCTGGTAGTGCTTAGGCTGACACGCGGTGTCGATGCCGCGGAATCCGCGCTGGATCGCGGTGCGCACCAGTTCCTGGGTGCGCATTTTCTTCCACGCCGTGCCGTAGATGATCCTGGGACTGCGCACCCCCTGGCTGGAAACGAGATAGTCGTTGTCCCACATGCGCTGGTCAGACGTTGCGCGACGCGCGTGTTCTGGAGTGGGTGAATCCAGGCGTCGGCTCCTCGGTCTGCACTCCCAGTCTGGACTGCAGCAGCCGCAGCGCCGTCACCGGATCATCGGCGTACTGGAACAGCTCGAGATCCGCAGGATCGATCATGCCATGCCGCAGCAATGCGTCGAAGTTGAGCACTTCAGTCCAATAGCTGGTGCCGTACAGGATCACCGGGATCGGGCGTTCGAGTTTGCGGGTCTGCGCCAGGGTCAGTATCTCGGTCAGTTCGTCCAGCGTGCCGAAGCCGCCGGGGAATACCACCAGCGCGCGCGCCAGGTGCGCGAACCACAGCTTGCGCATGAAGAAATAATGGAATTCGAACAGCAGATCGCGCGTCACATACGGATTGGGCCGCTGCTCTCGCGGCAGGCTGATATTCAGCCCGATCGTCCTGCCGCCGGCCTCTGAGGCGCCTCGATTGGCCGCCTCCATGATGCCGCCGCCGCCGCCGGAGCACACCACGTAGCGGTGGCCATGCGAGGACAGGCCTTTCGACCAGACGGTGAGCAGGCGCGCCAGCTCACGGGCTTGCTGGTAGTAGTGTGGCATCGGCCCATCGGGCGCCAGACGCGCCGAACCGAAGAACACGATGGTGTCGTGGATGTGCGCGCGACGAAAGCGCTGCAGCGGTTCCAGGTATTCCGCGATGATGCGCAGCGGCCGGCCCTCGTCGCTGGCCAGGAATGCTTGGTCGTCGTAGGCGAGCTGAGAATCCGGGGTGCCGTTCGATCGCATGGTTTTACGTCAGCCGTTCGAATTCGATGAAACCGCGCTCGACATTCGTATTGACGAGTGCCACCCGCACGCGATCACCGACGTCGATGCCTTCAAAGCCTTTGACCACCTTGCCCTCGGCCGTCGGCGCGCTGATCCGGACCCAGGTTCCCTTATCCGAGGCACCGGTCACGATCGCGTCGAAGCGCTGGCCGACGCGCGATGACAATAACAGCGCCGCCGCCGACTTGCGCAGCTGCCGCTCTACCTTTGTGGCGTTGTCTTCCTGAGTCGTGCAATGAGCGGCGAGGGTCCGAAGTTCGTCCTCGGCATACGGTGCCGGCCGGCGCTCGAGCGCCGCCTTGAGCAGGCGCTGCATAATGACATCCGGGAAGCGCCGGTTGGGCGCCGTCGAGTGGGTGTAGTCACCGACCGCCAGTCCGAAATGTCCTTGCATCTTCTGGCCGGGCGACTCGAGTGCATATTCGCCCCGGCCCAGCAACTTGATGACCGCCAGGCTCAGGTCGGGAAAGCGATCGGGATCGGCCTGGCGGCGCCTGATCAGGAACTGGCTGAGCGCCTGAGCGTCTGGTGCGTCCGGCAGCCGATCGCCGACAGCGGTCGCGAGCCAGACGATCCGATCCCATCGCTGCGGGGTTCGCAATACCCGGCGCAGCGAAGGCAGGCCGCTGCTGGCGAGGTACCTCGCGGTCACACCGTTCGCCGCGATCATGAAATCCTCGATCAGCTCCTTGGCTCGGTTGCTCTCATCGGGACGCAGATCCTTCAGCAGCTCGCCCTCGAACACGGGTCGAGCCTCGATGGTAGCGAGATCCAATGCACCGCGCGCGTGACGCGCGCGCCTGAGCGCCTGAGCAACCTGGTCCTGCAGGCGCAGCTGCTGCTCGAGGCCCTCGACCGCCGCCAGCCGCGCCGGCGCCGTTGCCGTCGTGCCGGTAAGCCACGCCGCCACGCTGTTGTAGGCAAGCTTGGCGCGATTCACGACCACCGCGCGATACACGTCCGACGCTGTCACGCCGCCGTTGGCGTC
>DATNNU010000241.1:0-5770 GCA_035601675.1 Steroidobacteraceae bacterium
GGCATCGCCAATCTGGCCGTGCTGGATCGTATCCGCAACGTGCCGCGGCATATCTTTGTCGATGAGGCACTGGCCAGTCGCGCCTATGAGGACACGGCGCTGCCGATCGGCTTCGGCCAGACCATTTCGCAGCCCTACATCGTCGCCCGCATGACCGAGGCGTTGCTCGACGGCGGTCCGCTGGCGAAGGTGCTCGAGATCGGCACCGGCTGCGGCTACCAGACCGCGATGCTGGCACCGCTGGTGGGACGGGTGTATTCGATCGAGCGCATCGAAGCGCTGCTGACGCGCGCCCGCCAGCGGCTCAAGGATCTGCAGATCCGCAATACGCGTTTCCGCCACGGCGATGGCACGCAAGGTTGGAAGTCTCAGGCGCCGTTCGACGGCATTCTGATCGCGGCCGCGCCGCTGAGCATTCCGGAAGTCTTGATCGGACAACTTGCGCTCGGTGGCCGGCTGATTGTGCCGGTCGGACCTGAGGGCGAGCAGCAGCTGGTGCGGCTGACGCGGCGCGAGCAGGGTATCGAGCGGCGCGTGCTCGGAGCCGTCGCATTCGTGCCGCTGCTGGGCGGGACCGGCTAACACGCTGGCGCCAAGACTCTAGGATTTACATTAAATTATCGACCTTAATAAACAGATATAACCGTCAGATTATAAAGGGCAAAAATTCAGAGGCTTGTAAACCCGTGTGGGACCAGCTTACTATCGTTCTACTGTCTGTCTTACACGACAGCCAGTCTTAAAAGGGGGAGGCGCACACGAAGAAGACACAGGGGTGAACAGGGGAAGACCGCGTTTAAGAGCAACAAGAAAAATCAGTTTCTAAAACGAGAATAATTTGGCGTGAAGCGGGAACAATTGCTCGATTCAGTCAGCTTCGAGTAGTTGGGGGCAGTTGGACGATCTTTCTCTCCCTGTGTCTTCTTCAGGTGCGCTTCCGACCGCACCTGCCTACTTTCCGCTACGGAAACAATCCCGCCAGCACACTGCGTGCTTCGCTGGCAAGAATGTTGTAGGTGCGACACGCAGCGCCAAGATTCATGCATTCAAGGGCGATCCCGCGAGCGCGAAAGGCAGCGCGGATGCCGGCGCCCGGGAACTCCTGTCGCTCTCCCGCGCCCAACAGCGCGATGTCGGCGCGCAGGGCCCACAGCGGCTCGAGCTGCGCTTCGGATAGTTCGGCGATCGAGCTGGCGCTCCAATCGAGCAGCAGCTGCTGCGGCGTGACAATGCAGGGGCGGCAGATGCGCTGTTCGCCGATGACGATCACGCCGGCGTCGTAACGGCGCACCAGGTTGATGCGCGGATCGGAGTCGAGTGAGAGCCGCATGACCGGTACGATACGACATCGTGGCCGAACTGGTCTTTGTCCTCACTGATTTTTTTTCGGCCGCGGCCTCGGGCGGCCAACGCGGCGGTGCCGGTGGCGACCTGCCGCGCCTGGCTCTGCTGGAGACAATCTTCGCGCGCTCGCGGGTAACGCCATTGATCTCGGACTGGCGCGGCTGGCTGGCGGCAGGTGCATCGGGCGAGGCGCTGCGCGCATCGACGCCAGCCGCGACCGTGGCCGCAGCCTGGGACGCGCGGCCAGCCAGCGGGCAGGCGAGCGGCCAGCTGTGGCTCGCGAGCCCGGTTCATTACTTTGCCGGCCTCGATACCGTCTATCTTCATCCGGCAGGTGTGCTGCGGCTCGACAGTGCAGAGCAGAACACGCTGGTGGCGGATTTTGCCCGCGTGTTCGCCGACTCGCCGTGGGCGCTGCGCTCGCTCGGTCAGCGCGAGCTGCTGCTGTCGGGCCCCGCGATCGCGGCTAGCGGAGCTGATCCGGCAGGTTTTGCCGGCAGCGATCCCACCCCCGGTCTGCCCCGCGGGGAGGGCGCGGCGACACTGCGAGGGCTGGGCGCGGAGATGGAGATGTGGCTATATGAGCACCCGCTCAATCTCGAGCGACACCGCCGCGGTGAACTGCCCGTGACTACGCTGTGGCTTTGGGGTGCCGAGGCGACTTCGGGCATAGCGCCGCCATCGCGCCCGCAGGCACAGCCTGCGCGCCTGTACGGGCGCGATACCTACGCCGAGGCCCTGTGGCGGCTGCAAGGCGCTGAGGCGCGGGCGCTGCCCACATCTTTCGATGCCGCCCTGCTCGGTCCAGCCGCCGACGACATCTTCCTGTATTCGCTGCTGCAGCCGGACGGATTGACCAGCGCGTTGCTGCAGTTCGAGCAGCGCTGGTTGCCCGGCGCACTGCGGGCTTTGCGCCAGCGGCGCGTGTCGGTGCTGCGACTGCTGATCGGCCAGCGCGCCTACCGCCTGCGCTGGCTGGACCTGGCCCGATTGTGGCGCGCGCGTAAACCGTGGTGGGAGACGCTGGCTTGAATCTCACCATCGTGCGTCGCTGCGCGCCGCTGCCCGCACCGCTGCTCGACCCGCAGATGCATCCGGTGCTGCAACGGGTGTATGCGGCGCGCGGTGTGCGCTGCTCGCAGGATCTGGCGCTGTCGATGCAGCAGCTGCTTCCAATCGGAACCCTGGGCGGGGTCGAGGCGGCCGCGGAGTTGCTGTGGCGGCACCGTCAGCGCGGCGAACTGGTGCTGATCATCGGCGACTTCGACGCCGACGGCGCCACCAGTACGGCGTTGTTCGTGCGCGCGCTGCGCAGCTGGGGTTTTGCGGCAGTGGACTTCCTGGTGCCGAATCGTTTCGAGTTCGGCTATGGGCTCACGCCCGAGATCGTCGCGCTGGCGGCATTGCAACGCCCGGCGCTGATCGTGACGGTGGACAACGGCATTTCCAGCAATGCCGGCGTGGCGGCAGCACGAGCCGCCGGCATCGATGTACTGATCACCGACCATCACCTGCCTGGCCGCGAGCTGCCGCATGCCAACGTCATCGTCAATCCGAACCTGCCGGGCAGCGCGTTCGCCAGCCGCGCGCTGGCCGGGGTCGGCGTCGCGTTCTACGTGATCGCGGCGCTGCGGCGGCTGCTCGACGCGCGTGGCCTGCTGCCCAGCAGTGCGCTGATGGCGGCCGAACTGCTGGATCTGGTGGCGCTGGGAACCGTGGCCGATGTGGTGCCGTTCGATTCCAATAATCGCATTCTGGTGGCGCAGGGACTGGCGCGCATTCGCGCCGGACGCTGTGTGCCGGGCATCACGGCGCTGCTCGAGGTGGCGCGCCGCAGCGCCGCGACTCTGGTGGCGTCGGACCTTGGTTTCGCGGTGGCGCCACGGCTCAACGCCGCCGGCCGGCTCACCGATATGTCGATCGGGATCCGCTGCCTGTTGAGCCAGCAGATCGAGGAGGCACGCGCCGCCGCGCAGGAACTCGATGCGCTCAACAGCGAGCGCCGGCAGATCGAAGCCAGGATGCAGTCGGAAGCGCTGTCCGCGATCCGGGTTCTGCGCGATCCGGGCAGTGGCGTCACGCGAGCCGGGGTGTGCCTGTTCGATGCCGCCTGGCACCAGGGCGTGGTCGGCTTGGTCGCCAGCCGGATCAAGGAGCGATTGCGCCGGCCGGTGATTGCGTTTGCGAGAATCGATGCCACGACGCTGCGAGGTTCGGCGCGATCGATTCCCGGCATTCACGTGCGCGATCTTCTCGATTCGATCGCGGTACGCGAACCGCTGCTGATCCAGAAATTCGGCGGCCATGCGATGGCTGCAGGCGTGACGCTGGAGTCGGCTCGGCTCGATCAGTTCGCCGGTGCCTTCGACGCCGAGTGCAGCAGCGCACTGGCCCGGCTGGGCTCGCCCGATGTGATCGAGACCGATGGCGAACTCGGACTGGAAGAGCTGGCGCTGCCGCTGGCGGCGGCATTGCGCGCCGGCGGACCCTGGGGGCCGGGGTTTCCCGAGCCGCTGTTCGACGGCGTGTTCCGCATCCAATCCGCGCGCCTGGTCGGCGAACGCCACCTCAAGCTGGGACTGTGCGCGCCGGAGGGACGCGGACAATTCGATGCGATCGCGTTCAATTTTACCGACGGCGATCCCCGGACGGTGCCCCTTCCCAGTGGCTCGGCTAGGCTGGTCTACCGCCTGGAGTGCAACGAGTACATGGGCGAGCGGCGGCTGCAGTTCGTGATCGAGCATGTGCTGCCCGCATAATTGGCGCGCGAGCCTGCTAGAATCGTTCGATGGAAGTCAGCCAGCTCAAACGTACGCTCAAAGATCTCGAGGAACGCGCCGTCTCCTTGAGGGGGTTTCTTTGAGTACGACCGCAAGAAAGAGCGCCTAGAAGAAGTCAGCCGCGAGCTGGAGGACCCCGCCGTCTGGAGCGCACCCGAGCGCGCCCAGGAGCTCGGGCGCGAACGCGCGCGGCTGGTCAGCGAACTGGGCGAACTCGATCGCACCAGCAGCGCCGTCAGCGATGCCGCGCAGCTGCTCGAGCTGGCCGAGAGCGAAAACGACGAGTCCACGGCGCGCGAGATCGAACGCGATGCCGGTCAACTCGAGGCCGGCGTGCGCAAACTCGAATTCAAACGCATGTTCCGCGGCGAGATGGATGCGCACAGCGCTTTTCTGGATATCCAGGCCGGCGCGGGCGGCACCGAGGCGCAGGACTGGGCACAGATGCTGTTGCGGATGTACCTGCGCTGGGGCGCCGCTCACGGCTTCGTCGGCGAGGTTATCGACTCAAGTGCCGGTGAAGTCGCGGGCGTGAAAAGCGCCACGGTGTCAATGCAGGGGGAATATGCCTACGGCTGGTTGCGTACCGAGACCGGCGTGCACCGGTTGGTGCGCAAATCGCCGTTTGATGCCGGTAACCGGCGACACACCTCGTTCGCCTCGGTGTTCGTGTCACCGGAAGTCGACGAGGACATCGACATCGAGATCAATCCGGCGGATCTGAGAATGGATGTCTATCGCTCCAGCGGCGCCGGCGGCCAGCATGTCAACAAGACCGAATCGGCGGTGCGCATCACGCACATGCCGACCGGCATCGTGGTGGCTTGCCAGAACGAGCGCAGCCAGCACAAGAATCGCGCGACCGCGATGAAGATGCTCAAGGCAAAGCTGTACGAACTGGAAGTGAACAAGCGCAACGCGGCCGCCAAGGTGCTCGAGGATTCCAAATCCGATGTCAGCTGGGGCAACCAGATCCGCTCCTACGTGCTCGATCAATCGCGCATCAAGGATCTGCGCACCGGCGTTGAGGTCGGCAATACCGCTGCGGTGCTCGACGGCGATCTCGATCAATTCCTGGAAGCGAGCCTGAAGGCGGGCCTATGAGCAACGATGACGAGACCGCGCCGGATGCCGGCCCGGATGCGACGCCGGCCGTGGACGACAACCGCCTGATCGCCGAGCGGCGCGCCAAGCTCAGCGCCTGGCGCGAGCGCACGGTTGCTTTTCCGAACGATTTCCGCCGCGATGCGCTCGCTGCCCAGTTGCTCACGACCTACGCCGATCGCGACGCCGCCTGGCTCGAGGCGCATCCGGTGCGGGTGCGCGTGGGCGGACGCATGATGTTCAAGCGCGTCATGGGCAAGGCGAGCTTCGCCAAGATCGCGGACCGCAGCGGTCAGATTCAGTTGTTCCTGCAGGAGAGCACGCTCGGCGCCGGTTATGAGGAATTCAAGGGCTACGACGTCGGTGATTTTCTGGGCGCCGAGGGTGCGTTGTTCCGCACTCGCACCGGCGAGCTGTCGGTGCGCGTCGAACGGCTGCTGCTGCTGACCAAATCGCTGCGGCCGCTGCCGGACAAGTGGCACGGACTCGCCGATACCGAGCTGCGCTACCGCCGGCGTTACGTCGACCTGGTGATGAACCAG
>DATNNU010000242.1:0-10518 GCA_035601675.1 Steroidobacteraceae bacterium
CGACCCGGATAGGATCGGCATGTCGCTGTTGTTGCGCACCGTCCAGAATGTGCCGCCGTGCTCGACCTGGCAGCTCTGCCCAGGATCGAGTGCGCTGGGCAGCGTAAGCACACCGCCGGCGGGCCCCGACTGCATCGCCGGCAACTGGCCGCGCAGTCGCTGGTAGAGCCGACTGCGAAACATTACCATCGACACCGTCGCCAGGATCGCGAACAGAGCCCACTGCGCCGAGGATGACAGCGAGGGCGTCGCGACGCTGATCAGGCCGACCACCAGAGCGGCACTGCCGACAAACACCAGGTAGAACTGCGCGTTCACCAGGCCGAGCTCCGCGCCGAGCAATATGGCGCCGCCGATCATCCAGCTCCACCAGCTCATCCGGGTATCTCCCATCGCCTTGAGGCGCCCCGCGCGTGCGCGCGACTCACCGATTATAGACCGCGGCGCAGCCCGCCGGTGTCCGCGGCGCGCTCGATTCGCGCTAACATAGCCATTGCATCCAGATACGCATTACACCGCGGTGAACAAGACCCAGATCGTAGTGGTAGGAGGCGGCGCCGGGGGACTCGAGCTGGTCACGCGGCTCGGTGCGAAATACGGCCGCAAGCAGCATGACGTGCTGCTGGTCGAAAGGAATCTGACGCACATCTGGAAGCCGCTGCTGCATGAGGTGGCCGCCGGTTCGCTGGATGCCAACCTGGATGAGGTCGGCTATCGCAGCCACTGCCACCGCTGGGGTTACCGCTTCTTCTACGGCGCGATGGAAACCATTGATCGCGCATTGCGCCAGATCGTGATCGCGCCGCTGATCGATGAGGATGGCCGCGAGCTCATCGGACGCCATCGCACCGGCTATGACTACCTGGTGATCGCCACCGGCTCGATTACCAACGATTTCGGAACCCCCGGGGTCGCCCAGAACTGTCTGTTTCTCGATGACCGTGCGCAGGCGGATCGCTTTCGCAATAAATTGCTGAATCATTGCCTGCGGGCGTCGCGCGCCCTGAGCGAGAACCCGCAAGCCGATGCATTTGTCCGCATTGCGATCGTCGGGGCCGGGGCCACCGGCGTCGAGCTGGCGGCCGAGCTCTACAATGCCGCCTCGGCGCTGCGCTACTACGGACTGGAAGTCTTCGACGAATCCCGTCTCAAGGTCACCCTGATCGAAGCCGGTCCGCGCATTCTGCCCGCGCTTCCCGAGGCACTGGCCGATGCGGCCCGCGAAGAGCTCGAGGCGCTCGGCGTGCGCGTACTGACTGCAACGCGGGTCACGAGCGTCACGCCGGAATGGATTCACACGCAAAGCGGAGAGTCGATTGCCGCGGACCTGAAAGTCTGGGCCGCGGGCGTGCGCGGCGCCGATACCCTCAAGGGCATCGGCGATCTGGAAACAACCCCCTCGTGTCAGCTGGTCGTACGGCCGACGCTGCAGACCACGCGCGACGAGCGCATCTTCGCGCTGGGCGATTGCTGTTCCTGCGTGCTGCCAGGATCCGATCTGCCGGTGCCCCCGCGTGCACAGGCGGCGCATCAGATGGCCACCACCGTGTTCCGCAACCTCGGTCGGCTGATGCAGGACAAGCCGCTGCGAGCCTATGCCTATACCGATCGTGGCTCGCTGGTATCGCTGAGCCGCTATTCCACGGTAGGCAGTCTGATGGGAAATCTGGTGGGCGGCCGCATGGCGATCGAAGGCCGGCTGGCGCGCTTTGTCTATATGTCCCTGTACCGCATGCACCTGCTCGCCATACATGGCTGGCTGCGCGGCACCGCGCTCATTCTTATAGGCCACGTCGCGCGAATCCTGCGCCCCCGGCTCAAGCTGCATTGAAACGACGCGGTGAGCCTGTGCCGACGTCGATGCAAGAATTCATCACCAGGCTGCCCAAGGCGGAGTTGCACCTGCACATCGAAGGCACACTGGAGCCGGAAATGGCGTTTCGATTAGCGGCGAAATACGGCGTTGTGCTGCCTTACGCCAGCGTCGAGGAAATGCGCCAGGCGTACCAATTCTCCAATCTGCAGTCCTTCCTCGATATCTACTATGCCGGCGCCGCGCTGCTGCGCGACGAGGCGGACTTCCACGCCTTGACGGCGGCCTACCTTCGCAAGGCACATGAACAGGGTGTCGTGCACGTGGAGATCTTCTTCGACCCGCAGACGCACACGCAGCGGGCTGTGCCCTTCGCCAGTGTCGTCGGCGGAATCCGGCGCGCACTGCTGGAGGCGGAGCGAGACTGCGGCATCACCCACCGCCTGATCCTGTGCTTTCTGCGTCACCTCAGCGCCGAGGATGCGATGCGCACGCTGCAGCAGGCACTGCCCTTCCGCGAGGCAATCAGCGCGGTCGGTCTGGATTCCTCGGAGGCCGGTCACCCACCGGGAAAATTCGCCGCGGTGTTCCAGCGCGCGCGGCGCGCGGGCTTGCTGGCGGTGGCGCACGCCGGGGAGGAAGGCCCAGCGCAGTACATCCGCGAGGCGCTGGACCTGCTGCACGTGCGCCGCATCGATCACGGCGTGCGCTGCGAAGAGGATCCGGAGCTGGTCCGGCGTCTGGTGCGCGAACGTGTGCCGCTGACGGTGTGTCCGTTGTCCAACGTAAAGCTGCAGGTATTCGATCGAATTGAGGCGCACAACCTCAAGCGCCTGCTCGACCTCGGTCTGTGTGTCACCGTGAACTCGGACGATCCGGCGTATTTTAGCGGCTACGTGCTGGAGAACTATCTCGCGGTCCAGCGCGGGCTCGGTCTGTCAAAGTCCGATCTGGCGTCGCTGGCGCGCAATTCCATTGAGGCGTCGTTTCTGCCACAAGCCGAGCAGCGCCGCTGGATGGCGGCCATCGACCAGGCTGCGCGGGCGGCCTAGCGCGCGGCCCAGTTGGCTCGCTATGCGTGGCCGGCGGACGGCTGCGCAGCGCCGTTCTGGCGCAGCAGCGCCAGCAGCCGCGGTCCGTCGATCAGCTGGATGCTTCCGTAGCCGGCGAATCGGCTCGCTTCGAGCGTGAAGCTGCCCGACGTGATCAGGATTCCGGCATCGGCGCTGTGCGCCGCCATCATTCCATACAACTCGCGTACCGGCATCTCGGCGATCTTGCGGGTGCTCCAGTACTTGCATTGCAGCAGCAGGCGTTGCGTCGCCTTCGTCAACAGCATGCCCGCGTCCGGCTTCGAGGTGGATGTCGCGAGCGCAACCACCTGATAGCCCTGTCGACGGTAGGCCTCGGCAACGACGCCCTCGACTTCTTTCTGCGCCAGGCCGCTGATCGCGAGCAGATCGTCGGCGCCCCCGGCGGTTAAGAGGTCAGGGGCTTTGCCCGAGAGTCGGTCAATCAGCTTCATGCGCTCCTCACTGCTATTGCGCTGCTTGGTCATTTATTATTCCTGCTGTCGAAGTCCAGCTGCCATCGTCAACGAGCCGAGCGCTGGCCGATACGATAGCGGTCGCAAATCTGCATTCGCATGGTGTGGCTGCGCCACCGCTAGGCCGAACATTGTCAAATCGGCGCGACGCGTGAAATGATCGACTGATGAAATTCATCGCGTACGGTCCTTCCGGCACCGCGGAGAGTCTGCGTGTGGCCGAAGCACCGACCCCCACGCCCGCCGTCGGCGACATTCTGATCGAGGTTCATTACGCCGGCGTGAACAGACCCGATGTGATGCAACGGATGGGACGCTACGCACCGCCACCAGATGCCTCACCCATTCTGGGCCTGGAGGTCGCTGGTCATGTCGCGGCCATCGGCGCCGAGGTCAGCCAATGGCAGGTGGGCGATGCCGTGTGTGCGCTGGTGCCCGGCGGCGGCTACGCGCAATTCTGTGTCGCGCCGGCTCGCCATGCGCTGCCGATCCCGTCCGGCCTGAGCCTGGTGCAAGCTGCCGGGCTGCCGGAGAATTGGTTTACCGTCTGGGCGAACCTGATCGATATGGCCGGCCTGCGTTGCGGCGAACGGCTGCTGATTCACGGCGGCTCGAGAGGCATCGGTCTGGCCGCTATTCAGTTGGCACGGCATGTCGGCGCTCAGGCCATCGTCACCGCGGGCAGCGACGAGAAAGTGCGCTTCTGCCGCGATTTCGGCGCCGCCGAGGCCATCAACTATCGCACCGAGGATTTTGTGCTGCGGACGCAGGAATTCACCGCCGGGCGGGGCGTGGACGTGGTGCTGGACATGGTCGGTGGCTCTTATATCCCCAGGAACATCAGCCTTCTGCGCCGCGACGGTCGTATGGTCTTCATTGCCTTCCTGCAAGGCAGCCGCTACGAGATCGACTTCATGCCGGTCATGCTCAAGCGTCTGCGCGTTACCGGCTCGACTATGCGTCCGCGCAGCGTGGATGAGAAAGCGGCGATCCGCGATGCCCTGGCGCGCGAGATCTGGCCGGGCTTCGAGGCTGGACGGTTGCAGACCCATGTGTTTGCGACCTTCGCATTCGATCAGGCCAGCGACGCCCATCGCCTGATGGAAAGCAGCCGCCACATCGGTAAGATCGTGCTGCAGATTCGTTAGTCGACGACAGGAGCAATCGGATGAAGGAGCTCAGTAATCCGGCCCGACGCGCGCTGTTAAGGCAGGCCGCACTGGGCCTGTCGATCGCTCCACTGGGGATCGTCCAGTCGCCGGCAGCCCTGGGCGCCGAGCTGCGGCTGATCAGCGAACAGGATACGGCTGCAAAAGCGGTCCACTACGTCGAGGATGCGAAACGCGCCAAGGGCGCTGAGTCTGGCGCGGATTGCTCCAGTTGCTCGCTCTACAGTGCCGCCGGCGCTACTCAGGGAAGCTGCACGCTGTTTCCGGGCAAGCTGGTCAAAGCGGCGGGCTGGTGCAGCGCCTGGAGCGGCTTGTAACGCGAGCTCCAGCGCTCAGGCGTTGATCGGTGCCAGCACCGACGCATGAATCACGTTGTCCGGATTGTGCGCCGCGGCTGCGATCGCAACATCCGCCATGGTCAATCCGGTGGCGATCAGCAGCACACCGTTGCAGTGGGCTCGAAGCGCTTCATCGCCGTGCGGATCGCATGGATAACAGGAATGGCCGCTATCAAGTCAGTCGAAAAGCGGTGACGGAACAGTATGATCTTATTTTACATTAGTAATAAGTTATTATAGGCTGATTATTAAAGGAATAAATTGTCCAATACCAGCCCGCCAACGGAGCGCCCTGTGCGTGGCCGGGCCGGGCGTACCCGCCGGGCTGCGTGGCCAGCACGCGGATCATGCCGTCTGCGCCGACGCCGTCCAAAGCTCAGGCCCCAGCTCGACCAGCGGCGCGATCAGCCAGCGCTTGTCCATTCGAAGTTGGGTGTAGCCGCGGACGCCGCGCTGCCAATCGTCATCGACCAGCAGGGTGCGGGCGGCAATGCGCCTGACAGGAATGAAGCGCGCGGTGCCGAGCGGTTGCCTGCTGCGATCGTCGGCGACAACGGCTCGCCGTCCGCGCTTGTGGTCCGCGCGTGCTGTGACTGCCCGAAACCCATGTCATTGCGCGAAAAATGTGGCAGCCCCTAGAATACCGCCACAAACACCAGTGGGCTTGAGCACCATGATCTGGTTGCTGCGATTCGCCTTCGGCGGCGTGCTGATCACGATGCTGTGCGTCACCAGCTGGGCAAGCGCGCTGCTACCGTTGTGGCAGACATCCCGCACCGTGGTGCTGCACCCCTGGTTCATCGCCACGCTGTTCGACTGCTATTTCGGCTTTCTGACCTTCTATTTATGGGTCGCCTACCGCGAAACGAGCTGGCTGGCGCGCGCACTGTGGCTGGTGGCGATCCTCGCACTCGGCAACATCGCGATCGCCAGCTACATGCTGATAGCGCTGTGGCACCTGCCGGCCAATGCCTCCATCGACCGGTTACTGCTGCGGCAAGCGGCGTGACGGTCTCGCCCGCGCCCGAGCAGCGCTCGGCCCTCGAGCGTACGTGGCGCCGGCGCACGCTTGAGCTCGTGCTGGCGCAATTACGCCAGGGCGTCACGGCGGACAAGATCGCGCTAACGTTGGCGATCGGTCTGATCCTCGGCCTGTTTCCGATCTTCGGCACCACCAGTGCGCTATGCGTACTCGCGGCACTGTGCTTGAAACTCAATCAGCCGATGATCCAACTGGTCAATTGGTTCGCCGCTCCGCTGCAGCTGCCGGGGATCTACCTGTTCGTGCGCATCGGCGAGCGCCTGACGCGTAGTCCGCCGGTGCCGTTCTCGATCACCGGCCTGGTGCAGCAGTTTCGCGCCTCGCCGCTGCAGTTTCTGCAGCAGTTCGGTATGACGGGTCTGCGCGGGGTCCTGGCGTGGCTGCTGATCGCACCGGTGATCGCCGCCGTAGTCTATGTCGCGTTACTGCCGCCGCTGCGCCGCCTGGCGAGGCTGCGGGGCGCGGGAGCGGGTCTTGGGGACTGAATTCCTGCAGCTGTGGCTGGCTGCGCTGCTGTTCGCCATGGTGTTGATGACGTTGATCTGGTGGCTGGCGGTGCGCATCGGCAATGCCGGCATCGTCGACATCGCCTGGTCGGCGGGATTCGCGCCGGTAGTCATCTTCTATGCCGCCGCAGCCGGCGGCGCGCCGCCCCGGCGCGCACTGATTGCGGGGATGGTCTGTGTCTGGAGTCTGCGGCTCGGCGCCTATCTGTACGTACGCGTCAGCGCGCACCATCCGCTGGAAGATCGGCGCTACGCGCGCCTGCGCAGTGAGTGGGGGGCGAAGGCCAGCCAGAAGATGTTCGGTTTCTTTCAGCTGCAGGCCGCGCTGCTGGCGCTGCTGTCGGTGCCGTGGCTGCTGGTATGCCTGAATCCCCGCCCCGGCTTGCAGTCGATCGAATGGCTGGGCTGCACGTTGTGGTTCATCGCGGTCTCGGGCGAGGCGCTGGCCGATCGCCAACTGCAGCGTTTCAAGGCCGAGACCGCCGATCGCGGCGCGGTGTGCCAGGTCGGGCTGTGGCGCTACTCTCGTCATCCGAATTATTTTTTCGAATGGCTGGTATGGGTGGCCTACTTTGCGCTCGCGCTGGGATCGCCCTGGGGCTGGCTGACGATCTATTGTCCGGCGCTGATGCTGTATTTTCTGCTGCGCGTCACCGGCATTCCGCTCACCGAGCAGCTGTCGCTGCAGAGCAAGGGTGCGGCCTTCGCCGAATATCAGCAGCGCACCAGCGCCTTCGTACCGTGGTTTCCGAAACGCGACTAGAGCCGTCGGGTTGCGCCGGATGGCGCCCTCGCCTAGCTTACGGCGGTGTCTATCAGTCCGCCCCTGCTGCTACTGGATGAGATCAGCAAGCGCTATCGCCCCGACAGCGCCCCGGTGCTCGATCGTCTGCGGCTGCAGCTGGCGCCCGGCGAATACCTGGCGATCATGGGCGAATCGGGCTCCGGCAAGTCGACGCTGCTGAACCTGATTGCGGGCCTGGATCGGCCCGACAGCGGCCGGGTGGTGTTCGAGGCTATCGATCTGGCGAGCCTGGACGATGATGCGGTCACGCGCTGGCGCCGCGCCAGCATCGGATTCGTATTTCAGGCCTTCCACGTTCTTCCCTATCTTACCGTGCTGGAAAACGTGGCGCTGCCGCTCGATCTGCTGGGCGTGCGCGATCCGCAGCGTCAGCAGCGCGCGCTGCTGCTACTCGAGGCCTGCGGCATGGCCGCACTGGCGCCCCGCTACGCGCGCGAATTGTCCGGCGGGGAGCTGCAGCGCATCGCGATAGCCCGGGCGCTGGTGCATCGGCCGCGGCTGGTGCTCGCCGATGAGCCGACCGGCAATCTCGATGCACGCACGGCGCAGCAGATCCTGCGCCTGCTGCGCGAACAGCTGCACGCCAACGCCGCCAGCGCCATCCTGATCACGCACTCCGTGGCTGCAGCGCAGACTGCCGATCGCATCCTGCAGCTGGCCGTGGGCCAACTGCAGCCTGCGGCACTGTCAGCCACCGTGCAGTCTGTGCCATGACGCGGAACGATCAACTGCTTGGCGGCTGGATCGCCTGGCGCGCGCTCATACGCTTGCAACTGCGCGGCCATCCGCTGCAACTGCTGGCGACGGTACTGGCTGTCGCGCTTGGTGTTGCGCTCGGCAGCGCGGTCTACCTGGTCAACAGCGCAGCGCTGGATGAATTCGATCAGGCCACCCGTCGCCTGGTGGGTAGCGCCGACATCGTCGTTCGCGGGCCGCCGGAAGGATTTGACGAGGTGCTATTCGTATCGCTGGCGCGCCATCCGTCGGTGAGCGCGGCCAGCCCGGTGCTCGAACTTCAAGTCACGCTCCCGGGGCAACGGCCGCCGCTCCAGGTACTGGGTCTGGACCCGTTTCGCGCTGCGGCGCTGCAGCCGGCGCTGATGGGCGCGATCGGCGCCGATATCACAGGTCTGTTTGCCCGCGACACCATCATGCTCAGTCGCGCTGCCGCGCAGGAACTGCAACTGCAGCCTGGGGATGCACTGAGCATCATCGTGGGTGGTGCCCCGAAGTCTCTGCGTGTCATTGCCATTCTGGCCGACGGTGTCTATTCCGAACCGCTCGGCATCATGGACATCGCGACCGCGCAATGGAGCCTGGAGCGCATCGGCAGGCTCAATCGGATCGATCTGCGGTTGCGGCCGGGCGCGCAACTCGCAGCGCTGCGCGCCGAGCTGTCGGCCGATCTGCCGCCCGGCGTCGTGGCGGTAACGCCTGCGATTGAACGCGGTCGCGCCGTCACTGCCACTCGCGCCTACCGCGTAAACCTCAACACACTGGCGCTGGTGGCGCTGCTGACCGGCGCGTTTCTGGTGTTTTCGACCCAGTCGCTCGCGGTGCTGCGGCGACGCGCGGCATTGGGGCTGCTGCGGGCCCTGGGTGTCACGCGGCTGCAGTTGCAGTGCGCGCTGCTCGGCGAGGGCGCTGCGATCGGCGCTGCCGGCTCGGTGCTCGGTGCACTGCTGGGCGCGGTGGTGGCGGCGCTGGTACTGCGCCATCTGGGCAGCGGCCTCGGTAACCGCGCATTGACCGCGACCGGTGCCGTGTTCGCACTGCCGCCGCTGGCGATTGCGGCCTTTGTGATGATCGGCATCGGCGTCGCATGCCTGGGCGCGTGGATTCCAGCCACAGAGGCGGCGCAGCGCGCACCGGCGTTGGCGATGAAAGCCGGTGATGCCGAGCCGTCCCTGAGCCGACTGTCCACGACTCTGCCGGGGCTGGTCCTGATCGCGAGCGGCGCCGCGCTCGCGTGGCTGCCGCCGGTCGGCGGCTTGCCGGTCGCGGGCTATCTGGCGATCGCGGGGCTACTGGCGGGCGCCGTGCTGCTGATACCGACACTGATGCGCCGGGTCACCGGCTCCGCGGCGCGCAGCGGACACGCGACGCTCGACATCGCCGTCGCCCAGCTGCAAGGCAGCGCCTCGATATCCACCGTCAGCCTGGCGGCAATCATCGTGAGCTTCGGCCTGATGGTCGCGATGGCGATCATGGTGCACTCGTTTCGCAATTCGTTCGATCTGTGGTTGGTGAAGCTGCTGCCCGCCGACCTGCAGCTGCGGCTGAGCACTGACAGCGACACCGGAGCGTTACCGGTGGATGGGCAACAAAGGATTGCGGCACTGCCGGGAGTGGCGCGGGCGGAGTTTCGACGCGTGCGCCAGATCTGGCTGCGCGCCGACCGCCCGCCGGTGGCGCTGATCGCGCGCGAGATGAATCCCGCGCATGCCGCCGACACTCTGCCGCTGGTGCGCGAAGCGCAGCAGTCCGCCCCCAACGCAACCCAGCCGGCATGGATATCCGAATCGCTGCAGGATCGGTACGGCTTTCAACCCGGCGACCGGCTGCAACTGCCGCTCGATGGGCACCTTCAGTCCCTGTTCGTCGCCGGCATCTGGCGCGACTACGCGCGCCCCGCAGGGGCGATCGTGATCACGCGCGCGGCCTACATCGCTGCCACCGGCGATGCGAGCGCCAACGAGGGCTCGCTCTGGCGCCAACCGCAAGTCAGCGCCCCGGCGCTCGCGTCGGCCGTCCGGGCCTCCTTGAACATCGGCGACGCTCTCGAGCTGATCGGCAGCGAGCAATTGCGCGAGCGCTCGCTGATGCTGTTTGATCGGGCATTTGCAATCACCTATGCACTCGAGGGCATCGCGGTCGCCATCGGCCTGGTCGCTATCGGCCTCGCCGCCAGCTCCAGCGCGTTGGCGCGCCGCGCGCAGTTTGGCATGCTGCGGCATATCGGCATGCTGCGCCGGCAGGTGCTGTCGATGCTTGCGATCGAAGGTGTGATCATGAGCACGCTGTCAGCCATCTATGGATTGCTGCTCGGCGGCGCCTTGAGTCTCATCCTGGTTTACGTCATCAATCGACAGTCATTCAACTGGAGCATCGATCTGGCGGTGCCCTGGCGGCAGCTCGGCACCTTGAGCGCGGCGTTGATCGTTGCGGCCGCGCTGACCGCGCTGTGGAGCGGTCGGGCGGCGATGAGCCAGGATGCCGTCCGCGCCGTACGCGAGGACTGGTGATGGGCAGTATGCGAGTCGCGGTCTCGTCCACGGGCCGACATAGGCGGCTGGCAT
>DATNNU010000243.1:0-6936 GCA_035601675.1 Steroidobacteraceae bacterium
GGCCGCCATCTGCTGCAACGTTCCTATTGCGTCGATGTAGAGCCAGTAGGCCAGCAGGAAATTGAGCACCGGGCGGTCGCGCAGCACGCCGCGCACCGTCTGCCACAGCTCACGCCAGCCGGTGCGCCTCGCGGTCGGCGCGGCCTCGCGCACCAGCCGGAACATCGGCAGCGAGAACACGATCCACCACACAGCCACGTCGACGAACGCGATGCGGATCGCGATGCCGGCGCTGGCGAGGTGAAACCAGTCGTGATACTTGATCATCAGCACGTTGAACAGGAACAGCAGGCCGCCGCCCAGATAACCCAGCGCAAAGCCCAGCGACGACACGCGATTGGTCTCGCGGCCCTCGGCCACCTGTACGATCAGCGCGTCCTGAAACGACGAACCGGCGAAGAAGCCGATCGAGCCCAGCGCGAATACGATCAGCGCCCACGACCAGTGACCGGCACCGATGAGCGCCAGTCCGGCAGTGGCCAGCGCGCCGATCGCGGTCCAGATGCCGAACCACAGTTTCTTCTCCCCGCGCCGGTCGGCCAGTGCGCCGAGCCAGGGTGCCATCAGCATCACGAAGAACGCTGCGCTGCTATTGGTGAGCCCGAGATAGAAGGTCGAGGTCGTGCCCGGAAGCCCGGCCGCCCAGTACTGGTCGAAGAAAATCGGGAACAAGCCGACCAGGACGGTGGTGCTGAAGGCGTGGTTGGCCCAGGCGGTGAGCGCCCAGGCCCATTGGGCGGCGCGTTTGGGACTCAATGCGTTCTCCCTGCGACTATTCCACCAGATGTTCGCGCGTCGTATGGAATCCGATGTCCGGCCAGCGCTCCTGCGTGAGCTGCAGGTTCACGCGCGAAGGCGCCAGGTACACCAGCGCGCCGCCGTGATCGAGTGCCAGGTGCTCGTAGGCCTTGAGCTTGAACTCCTCGAGCTTAGGCGCATTGGTGGCGCTCACCCAGCGCGCCGTGTGCACGGCGATATTATCGAATACGCACTGCACGTTGTATTCATCCTGCAGCCGGAACGCGACCACTTCGAACTGCAACTGGCCGACCGCGCCCAGTATCAGCTCGGCGTTGCGCAGCGGCCGGAACAGCTGCGTCGCGCCCTCCTCGCACAGCTGGTCCAGGCCCTTGGCCAGCGCCTTCATGCGCAGCGGGTCCTTGAGGACGGCACGGCGGAAGATTTCAGGGGCGAAATTTGGGATGCCGGTGAAGTGCAGCGGCTCGCCTTCGCTGAAGCTGTCGCCGATGTTGATGGTGCCGTGATTGTGCAGGCCGACGATGTCGCCGGCATAGGCTTCTTCGGCCTGCGCGCGGTCGGCGGCCATGAAGGTCAGCGCATCGGCGATTCTGAGCTCCTTGTCCAGGCGCACGTGCCGGATGCGCATGCCGCGCTGGTAACGCCCGGAGCACAGCCGCAGAAATGCGATCCGGTCGCGATGCCCGGGGTCCATGTTGGCCTGGATCTTGAACACAAAGCCGCTGAGCTTTGGCTCGTTCGCCTGCACACTGCGCTCGCGGCAGACACGCGGCAGCGGTGCCGGCGCGTTGGTCACGAATGAGTGCAGCAGTTCCTCGACGCCGAAGTTGCTGATCGCCGAGCCGAACAGCACCGGCGTCTGACGTCCGGCGCGATAGCTGTCCGGGTCGAAGTTGGCGCTCGCGCCGCGCACCAGCTCGATCTCGGCGGCAAGTCTATCGGCGTCGTCGCCGAACAACTCGCGCGCCGCGCCCGAGCTTAAGCCCTCGATCACGCGATTGCCGCCGATTCGGCCGCGCTCGCCTGCCTCGTAGACGTAGATCCGGTCTTCCAGCAGATGATAGATACCCTTGAGGTCGCGGCCCATGCCGATGGGCCAGGTGATCGGGGCGGTCTGGATCTTGAGTACACGCTCGATCTCATCGAGCAGCTCGACCGGTGCGCGGCCGTCGCGATCGAGTTTGTTGATGAAGGTCATGATCGGCGTGTCGCGCAGACGACAGACTTCCATCAGCTTGATGGTGCGCTCTTCCACCCCCTTGGCGCAGTCGATCACCATCAGCGCCGAATCCACCGCGGTCAGGGTCCGGTAGGTGTCCTCGGAGAAGTCCTCGTGCCCAGGTGTGTCGAGCAGATTGATGATGTGTCCCCGATACGGAAACTGCATGACGGAGCTGGTCACCGAGATTCCGCGCTGCTGCTCGAGGCGCATCCAGTCCGAAGTTGCGTGGCGCGCCGCCTTGCGGCCCTTGACCGTGCCCGCCATCGCGATCGCGCCGCCGAACAGCAGCAGCTTCTCGGTCAAGGTGGTCTTGCCGGCATCGGGATGCGAAATAATGGCAAACGTGCGCCGCCGCGCGATTTCCCGCTCGAGCGTAGTCATGGAGATTGGCTGGTAGCTTGCTTTGAAGGCGCGCGATTCTAATCGATGCGGCGCTTGAGCACGATCGCATCCTCGCGACCGTCGACGGCCTGATAGTAGCCGCGGCGCATGCCGATCTGCGCGAAGCCCAGCGACTGATACAGACGGATCGCGCAGATATTAGAGGGGCGCGCCTCCAGGAACGCTTCCCTGGCACCGGCGTTACCGGCGGCCAGCAGCATATGGGCCAGCAGGCGTCGGCCGATGCCGCGGCATCGGTAGGCATCGGCGACGCACAGATTGAGCAGATGCGCCTCGCCGGCAGCGACGCTCAGGATGCCGTAGCCCACCGTCACGACGCCGATCTCGGCGACGCGGCAGGTGTAGTTGACCCGAAGGCAGTCGCGGAAAATCCCCTCGGTCCAGGGAAAGGCATAGGATGCCTGCTCGATTCGCAGCACCGGTGCAATATCCGCATCCTGCATGCTGCGGATATCCAGTTCCGGCATCCCGATCGCCTCTTGTCGTACCGCCGCCATAGACGAGTTAATTACGCTCCGGAGCGCGCCCGGGCAAGTTCGGCGCGGATGAATTTCAGATCGACCCAGCTCTTGCGTTTCTCGGTCGGACTGCGCAGCAGGTAGGCCGGATGGTAGGTCACGATCAGCGGCGTGGCGCGCGTGCCAAAGTGATGCACCTGGCCGCGCAGGCGCGCCAGCGGGGTATCGGTGGCCAGCAGGTTTTGCGCCGCGACACGCCCGACCGCGACCATCAGCCGCGGCTGGATCAGGTCCACCTGCTGCTGCAGATACGGCAGGCAGCACCCCACCTCGGTGGGTCTGGGTTCACGATTGCCGGGCGGCCGGCACTTGAGCACATTGGCGATATAGACCGTCTCGCGCGGATGACCCATCGCGCGCAGCATCGAATTGAGCAGTTGCCCGGCGCGGCCGACGAATGGCTCACCCTGACGGTCCTCATCGGCTCCCGGCGCCTCGCCGATCACCATGACTTCTGCGCGGCGGTTGCCGACGCCGAACACCGTCTGCGTGCGCGTCCTGCTCAGCTCACAGCGCGTACAGATGCTGACCTGGGCGCGCAATGCCTCCCACGTTGCCTCGTCAGCCGGCTCGCTGCTGGCAGCGCAGGCCACGGACGCGGCCGCCGCAGCCGCCGCGACGACCGGCTCTACCGCTTCGAGCAGCTCGGCCTGCTCAGGCGCCACGACCGGCGGCGCCCGGCGCTGCCGCGACTGCCAGACATCCACCCCTAAGGCTTCGAGATATTGCTCGCGCGCGCTCACGCGGCGCCGTCCAGGGGCGCTTTGCGCTCCATTCGCTTCGAGCGTCGTATGCGCCGCCACACCCATACCACCGGCGACCACAGCGCGTAGCCGCCGAAGATCGCGAGCAGCACGATCGCCGGCGCCGGCGCGATTACGATGAAGATCAGCGCCACGCCTACCAGCCAGATGAAGCGCACCGGCCGCGTCAAATCAAAGCCCTTGAAGCTCGAATAGGAAAAGCGGCAGACCATCAGCGCGCCCGCGGCCGCCGTGATCATGAATGCGAGTATCAAGCCAGGCAGGCCGGGTTCGCGCCACTCGCTCGACATCCACAGGAATGCGGCGACCACGGCCGCGGCTGAGGGGCTCGGCAGCCCTTCGAAGTAGCGCTTGTCCTGCACTCGGGAACCGAATTTCGCCAGCCGCAGTGCCGCCGCAACCGCATAGAAGAACGCCGCCAGCCAGCCGAAGCGATACCAGGCCTTGCCGTACTCGGCGATGCGGGCCACGCCCCATTGATAGGACACGATCGCCGGCGCAACGCCGAAAGCGACCATATCGGCGAGGCTGTCGTACTCCTTGCCGAACGCAGTTTCGGTGCTGGTCAGGCGCGCGACGCGGCCATCGAGCCCGTCGAAGATCATGGCGATGAACACCGCCACGCCGGCGCGCTCGAAGTTGCCATCGATCGCCGCCACGATCGCGTAGAAGCCCGAGAACAGGCAGCCGGTGGTCAGCAGATTGGGCAGCAGGTAGATGCCGCGCGACTGTCGGCGTACGGGCGGGGTCTCGGGATCCATGAGGGCGGCATCATAGGGTGAGTCCCCCCCGGTCACAACCAACCGCACCAACCTGCGCTAACCCTTCTGTTAACATTGGTTTTTTACGTTACCGTCCCGCCCGCCGCATGCGCCTGTCGCAATACCCGATCAATACCGTCAAGGAAACCCCGTCCGAGGCCGACATCGTCAGCCACCAGCTGATGCTGCGCGCCGGGATGATTCGCCGCGTCGCGGCCGGGATCTACAGCTGGCTGCCGCTCGGGCTGCGCGCGCTGCGCAAGGTCGAGACCATCGTGCGCGAAGAGATGAACCGCGCCGGAGCGTTCGAACTGCTGATGCCGGCGATCCAGCCGGCCGAACTGTGGCAGGAATCAGGGCGGTGGAACGAATACGGCCCGGAGCTGCTGCGCCTGAAGGATCGACACGAGCGCGATTTCGTGGTCGGGCCCACGCACGAGGAAGTGATTACGGATATCGCGCGGCGCGAGATCAAGAGCTATCGCCAGCTGCCGGTCAACTTCTACCAGATCCAGCTCAAGTTCCGCGACGAGGTGCGGCCGCGCTTTGGCGTGATGCGGGCGCGCGAATTCATCATGAAGGATGCCTATTCCTTCCATACCGATGAGCGCTCGCTGGCCGAGGGCTACGCCGCGATGCGCCAGGCCTACACGCGTATGTTCCAGCGCATGGGCCTGAATTTCCGCACCGTGCAGGCCGACACCGGCGCCATTGGCGGCAGCGCATCGGAGGAATTCCAGGTGCTCGCGGCCTCGGGCGAAGATGCGATTGCGATTTCCGATACCGACGATTTCGCGGCCAACGTCGAACTCGCCCCGGCGCTGCCGCCGGCAGCGCCGCGGCCGCCCCCGGCGCAGCGTCTGGAGCGCATCCCCACCCCGGGCGCGCACACCATCGAGCAGCTCAGCACGCTGCTCAAGATCCCGGCAACGCGCTGCCTGAAAACCCTGATCGTCACCGGCAGCGACGGCACGCCGGTAGCGTTGCTGCTTCGCGGCGATCACGAACTCAATGCGCTCAAGGCGCAGAAGCTCCCCGCAATCGCCAACCCGCTGCGCATGGCCAGCGCCGCCGCGGTCCAGGCCGCGACCGGCTGCGCGCCTGGTTCCATCGGCCCCATGGGCCTCAAGGAACTGCGCGTCTACGCCGATCATACGGCGCTGAGGATGGCCGATTTTGTCTGCGGGGCCAACGAGGACGATGTGCACTTTACGGGTGCAAACTGGGGTCGGGATGTGCCCGAGCCCATCGCGGCGGATCTGCGCAATGTCGTGCCGGGTGATGTCAGCCCTTCCGGCAACGGCCACCTGCAGATCGTGCGCGGCATCGAGGTTGGGCATATCTTTCAGCTTGGGAGCAAATACAGCGCCGCGATGAACGCCACGGTGCTCGATGAAACCGGCGCTTCGGTCGCGATGCTGATGGGCTGTTATGGCATCGGTGTGACGCGCATCGTTGCGGCCGCGATCGAGCAGAATCACGATCAGCGCGGAATCATCTGGCCGGATCCGATCGCCCCGTTCCATGTGGCATTGCTACCGCTCAACCTGCAGAAGTCGCCGCGCGTGCGCGCGGTGGCCGACGCGCTGTACGCCGAACTCAGCGCCGCCGGCATCGAGGTGCTGTACGACGATCGCGATGTCAGGCCCGGAGTCAAGTTTGCCGACGCCGAGCTGCTGGGTATTCCGCATCGCGTGGTCATCGGCGAGCGCGGCCTGGATGCCGGCACGCTCGAATACCGTCATCGCCGCGCCACCGACAGCGAGGACTTTCCGCAACATGCCGCGCTGGAGTTCATTCGGTCACGCCTGCAGCTCTCGCAGCCGCTGTGAGGATCCTGGATGAGCCGCAGGCTGCAATGCAAGCTGCTCGCCCTGACCCTGCTCGCGGTGCTGCCGCCGATCGGTGCAGCGCCGCTCGCCCCCGCGCAGAGCGATCCGGAACTACGCGAGGTCGTGCAGCAGGCGATCGGTCAGGCGCAGTGCTTCGCCGACCGCTACGATTCGGCGGTCTGGTATACCTTGATGGAGCCGAAGCTGCGCCGCTACGTCAAGGACGACAAGGAGCGGCTGGAGATCCTGCAGACGGTCTACTGCGAGGCGCATCGAAGCGGGTCCAGCGTGCTGCCGCCCGGCCTCATCATGGCGGTGCTCGACGTTGAGAGCGGCTTCGATCGCTGGGCGGTCTCGAGTGCCGGCGCGGTCGGTCTGATGCAGGTGATGCCGTTCTGGCCCGAGCAGCTCGGCATGCGCCGCTACGAGCTCACGCGCATCACCGCGAACCTGCACATGGGCTGCGCGATCCTGCGGTTCTATCTGGACAGCGAGCAGCGTGATGTGCGGCGCGCGCTGGAGCGCTACAACGGCAGCATCGGACGGCGCGACTATCCCGACCGTGTGATCGTGCGCTGGACCAGGTACTGGCATGGCGCCGACGACCTGGGGCGCGGGCCGGTCAAGCCGTCCTGAAATCCGCCGGCCGCTGCGCTGGGTGAATATCGATGATTTCCA
>DATNNU010000244.1:0-12693 GCA_035601675.1 Steroidobacteraceae bacterium
GATGGCGCTCCTCGATCGAGGCGAGCACCGGCTCATGCGCACCGCCGAGTGCGGCGGCCAGCAGTTTTTCAAGCCGGTCGGTGATGCCGCTGACCGCGGAGTGCACCACCAGCACGCGTGCACCGCCACCCAGCCGCGCACGCACCACGGCGGCGATATTGCGCCAGGTTTCGAGGGAGGAGACGCTCGTGCCGCCGAACTTGAGCACGATCCAGGACGACCCGCCGCGTGCAGCCATAGACATTCCGTGGGTGAAGCAGCCGCGCTAGGCGCGCCCGGCGTGCCGGCGGCGCGGCCGCCGTTCAGGTGCTGTCAAACGTCTTCGTCGTCGAACACGTCGCGCAGGTCTTTTTCGAGTTTGCGGTCCGCCAGCACTTCCTCGAGTCGGCTCCAGGCCGCCTTGCCCCGCTTGCCCTGTGCGCGCACGCGTTTGTCCACGCGAGCCAGCAAACCGTCGTAATCGGTGCTGTCCTCGGACTCGATTATGAATTCCTCGTCCAGATCGAAGCTCTCGTTATCGCGTTCAGACATCGTATTTTCGCTAACAAAATGTCAAAAAAATCAAAAACTTACGCACTTATAGTCGCTGAGCAGGCAGCGAACTATAGCTTATTTACGCTGCGGTTCAACTCTCAGCGGCGCTGAACCTCTACAACGCATAGACCGCGCGGGCGAGCGGAATGTTCAACCCCGGCGCCACCCTGGCGCAAGCCGAGCCAGAGCGGCGCTCGACGCGGCTTTGCATAATCTGCCCGCAGGCGCAATGGCGACCAACATCGCCGGCCGGCTCAAGTGGCACGCACTACGGGGCGGCGCTGACATCCGTCCTTGGCGCCGAGACGTCGGCCTCCAGGCCAACCGTTGCCAGTACGCCATCGGCCTTCTGCAGCACGTCGCGCGCGTAGTCCCAATGAATCGCCACCGTGCTGTCGCCCACCGCCGTGCGCAGCAGCTCGGCGAACTGATCCACGTCCGGCTCGAAGCTCTGACCCTCGGCGTCCACCGGCGGGTGGGCCTCGAGCAGCAGTTCCCCGCCGACCCAGGCCACCTTCACCGGCTGGTTGATGATGCGCACCGGCGTGCCGACCGGAATCATCGGGAACAGCTGCGCGACGTCCTCGGGGTACATGCGGATGCAGCCATGGGTGACCGCGAGCCCGACCGCAATCGGGTTATTGGTGCCATGGATCATGTAGGTGCCGTTGCCGGCCGCGAGCCGCATCGCGAACAGACCCAGCGGATTATCCGGCCCCGAGGGCACCCGCACCGGCAGCGGATCGCCCGCGGCCGCATGTTCCTTGCGCACCGATTCGGGCGGAAACCATACCGGATTCTTTTCCTTGCCGATCACGCGGGTGACGCCGATCGGCGTGTGCCAGTCCATCTTGCCGATGCTGACCGGGTAGGTGATCACCTGGGGCGGCTGGCCGCGCCGCGGTTGCGGATAGTAGTAGAGCCGGTGCTCGGGCAGATTGACGACGATGCCCTCGCGCGGCCCGGGCGGCAGGATATGGCGGCCGGGAATAATGACGCTCCTGTCGGCGCCGGGTATCCACGGATCGACACCAGGATTGACGCGAATGACTTCCTCGGAACCGAGGCTGAACTTGCGCGCCAGATCGTACAGCGTGTCCTCGTAGAGGGTCTGGACGGCCTGATCTTCACCGACCACGGCATCGTCGGCCGTGGCCAGCGGGTAGAGCGTTGCTTGCGCCGGCCCGGCGCCGCTGATCGCCAGCAGCATCGCCAGCGTGGCCGCGGGGCCGCCGCATTGACCATAACGAGCCATCGTGATGCCAAATCGAACGCGTGCCACACTTTAAGGGTAGCACGTCACCAGGGGATTCTCCGGCTGCGTTTTTCGAAGCGGATTGAGCACTTGCGGTGCAATGCAGGGCTCAAAACGCAAGCTCCTGAGATATCGTGGCTGATTTTTAGCGCGTAAACCGATACCATACAAACGTATGGTATCTGATTCCCTTCCCCCTTTGAGCCCGCGCCAGCAGCAGGTCCTGCGGCTCATCAGCCAGTTCATGACGCGTCATGGCCTGCCGCCCACGCGCGCCGATCTGGCGCGCGCACTGCGGCTGCGCAACCGCCAGGGCATTGATCAGCATCTGCGCGCGATCGAGCGCAAGGGCTATCTGCGACTCGAACCCGGCATTGCGCGCGGCATCCGCCTGCTGTCCAGCGCTGCCGAGACCACCGCCCATACGCTGCTGCTGCCGCTGTATGGGCGCGTTGCCGCCGGTGTTCCCACCCTGGCACAGAGCAATATCGAGGAAACGATCGTCATCGATCGCGCGCTGTTTCGCCCCGGCGCCGACTTCCTGTTGCGCGTCCATGGCCAGAGCATGCGCGATGCCGGTATCGCAGATCGCGACATCCTCGCCGTGCATCGCACGCCGCAGGCCAGCAATGGCCAGATCGTGGTCGCACGCCTGGGCGATGAGGCGACGGTCAAGTACTACCGCCGCCGCGGATCGCTGCTGCGGCTGGAGCCCGCCAATCCCGAGTTCGCGCCGCTCGAGCTCGATCTGCGCCGTGAAGCCTGTGAGATCGAAGGCATCGTCGTCGGCATCGTGCGCACCGAACTGCCGCGCCGCAGCTAAGGGGCCGGTGTGAGTATTCCTCTGCCCACCGGCCCGCAGCGCGCGCAGTTGCTCGAGCAGCTTGCACAGCTGTGCCGCAACGGTGAGTCGAGCCGCGCGCAACGAGCGGCCGCGCCCTCGGGCTTTCCGGAACTCGATGCAAATCTGCCGGGAGGCGGCTGGCCTATCGGCGCTATCGCCGAACTGATGAGCGATGCGACCGGCATCGGAGAGCTGAGTTTATTAGTGCCGGTCTTGTCCAGGCTGGCGCGTGCCGGTCGCCATATCGCATGGATTGCTCCCCCTTACCTGCCGTACGCGCCGGGGCTGGCACAACGGGGGTTGCCGTTGGAGCACATGCTGCTGATCCAGACCCGCAGCCTGCAGGAATCCTTGTGGGCCACGGAACAGGCGCTGCGTTGTCCGGCGGTCGGCGCCGTGCTCGGCTGGCCGGCGTATATCGTCGACAAGAACGTGCGCCGCCTGCAGCTTGCGGCCGAGGCCGGCGGCAGCCTCGGCATTCTTTATCGTCCGCCCGAGGCCGCGCGCGCATCTTCCCCGGCAGCCTTGCGGCTGCGCCTGCACGCCGCGCCCGATGGCCTCGCGGTCGAGATCCAGAAGTCTCGCGGCGGTCGTGCGGGCCTCACGCTGCGGGTGGGAGTCGCACCGACGGTCGCGGCATGAGTGCCGGGCTGTGGCTGTGCATACGCTTACCGCGGCTGGCGCACGAAGCGTTGGCAGTGGCCGCGCACCACGCTGCGGGCGCCGAAGCGCCCGCCGCAAGGCACGTCATTGAACGTGCGGCCGTCGAACGCGCGGCCATGGAACGCCTGGCCGCCTGGGCCTATCAGTGGACCAGCCTGGTCAGCTATGGACTCGATGAGCCGCTGCTGTGGCTCGAGCTGGCTGCCAGCCGCACGCTGTTTGGCGGTCATGCCGCATTGCTCGCGAAACTCGAAGCCGAACTCACGCAACTGGGTTACAGCCATGCGTGCGCGCTCGCGCCCTCGCCCACCGGCGCGGCGCTGTTGACGCAGGCTGACCAGCAGCGCTGCGTGACCACGCGCTCGCAGCTGCGCTCGCGGCTCGAGATGCTGCCGCTGTCGCTGCTGGCACTGCCGCAAGCCGTGCTGGCCGCGCTGCACTCGGCGGGATTGCGCCGCATCGGACAGCTGCTGGCGCTGCCCGCCGCGGCGATCGCGCGGCGCTTTGGACCCGGCAGCAGTCTCTATTTACGGCAGCTGTGCGCCACGGCGAGTGATCCGCGGCCGGCCTGGCGCATGCCCGCGACCTATCGCGCACGTTTCGAATTCGACAGCGAGGTGCGCGATACGACCGCGCTGCTGTTTCCGCTGCGGCGGCTGCTGCTGGAATTCCAGGGTTATCTGCGCGGCCGCGACTGCGCGGTGCTGCGCTTCACGCTTGAATTCGAGCACTACCGCCATGCCGCGAGCGGCGTGACGATCGGTATGTCGGCGCCCTGCCGCGATGCGGCGCAGTTGCTGCTGCTCGCGCGCGAGCGCCTGCAGAGCGTGGTGCTGCCGGCACCGGTAAGCGCGCTGCGCCTGCAAGCGCTCGAGTTCACCGCGGCCTCGGTGGTGCAGGCGGATTTCTTCGGCAGCAATGCGCAGCAGCTGCAGCAGCTGCAATTGCTGCTCGATCGGCTGCAGGCTCGTCTTGGCGATGGGCAGGTGCGCGGCCTTGCGCCTGCGGCCGATCACCGGCCGGAGCGTGCCTGGCGTTTGGTGATGCCGGAGCAGTCCACGGCGAGCCCGCAGACACCGGCTGCAGCGCGGCCCTGCACTCTGCTGCAAAGCCCGCGGCGCATCGAGCCGCCCGCACTGCTGCTGAGCGGACCGGAGCGCATCGAGAGTGGCTGGTGGGACGGCGCCGATGCGACCCGCGATTACTATGTCGCGCGCGCCGGGGATGGCGCGCGACTGTGGGTGTTTCAGGATCTGGCCGAGGGCGCCTGGTATCTACAGGGACTGTGGACCTGAATGAGCGTCTACGCCGAGCTGCACGCCCTGAGTAACTTCAGTTTCCTGCGCGGCGCCTCGCATCCTGCCGAACTCATCACGCAGGCGCATGCGCTCGGCTACCGCGCGCTGGCGCTGACCGATGAGTGCTCGCTCGCCGGCGTGGTGCGCGCCCACGAGGCGCTGCGCGATGTGCCGTTCAAGCTCATCATCGGCGCCGAATTTCGCGCGCCCTGCGGCCTGAAGCTGGTGCTGCTGGCGCCCTCGCAGCGCGCCTATGGGCAGATTTGTCAGCTCATAACGCTCGGCAGACGACGCTCGAAGAAAGGCGAGTATCGCCTGGCGCGATCGGATTTCGAATCCGGGCTTGAAGACTGCCTGGCGCTATGGATAGCGCCGCCCGAGCCAGAAGCGAAGCAAGCCACGTGGTTGCGCGAATTTTTTCCGGCGCGCGGCTGGTTGGCCGTGGAACTGCATCGCGCTGCCGATGATGCCGCGCGGCTCGCCGCCGCCCTGGCACTCGCTCGCTTGAGCGGTGTGCCCGCGGTCGCCAGCGGCGATGTGCACATGCATACCCGCGGCCGTCGCGCGTTGCAGGACGTGCTGACCGCAATCCGCCATGGCTGCACGATCGATCAGGCCGGCTGGCGGCTGTATCCGAACGCCGAGCGCCGCCTGCGCTCATTGCAGGAACTGGAGAGCCTGTATCCGCTGGCGCTGCTCGATGAGAGCGTCGCCATCGCCGAACGCTGCAGCTTCTCGCTCTCGCAGCTGCGCTATGAGTATCCACCCGAACTGGTGCCGGGCGGGCTTACGGCCGGCGAGCATCTGCGCGCCCTGACCGAGGCCGGTGTTGCGCGCCGCTGGCCGCAGGGCGTTCCCGCCTCGATACGCGACACCATCGAGCGGGAACTGGCACTGATCCTGGAGCTGCGCTACGAGCATTTTTTTCTTACCGTGCACGATGTCGTCGAATACGCGCGCCGGGAAAATATCCTCTGCCAGGGCCGCGGTTCAGCCGCCAATTCCGCGGTCTGCTACGCGCTCGGCATCACCGAAATCGATCCGGCGCGCATGCAGCTGCTGTTCGAGCGCTTCATCAGTCGCGAGCGCAACGAGCCCCCGGACATCGATGTCGACTTCGAGCACGAGCGGCGCGAGGAAGTGGTGCAGTACATCTACCGCAAGTACGGCCGCGAACGCGCCGCGCTGGCGGCGACGGTGATCTGCTACCGCACGCGCAGCGCGGTGCGCGATGTCGGCCGCGTGCTCGGCGTCGCCGACAGCGATATCGACCGACTGACGCGGCTGCATGTGTGGTGGGAGCAGCCGGGCGAGATACAACGCAAATTTGCCGCCGATGATCTGGGCATCGAATCCGCCCGCCTGTATCGGCTCATGCGGCTGGTGCGCGAGCTGATCGGCTTCCCGCGCCACCTGTCGCAGCACGTCGGCGGCTTCGTGATTTCCGGCGAGTCCTTGAGCGCACTGGTGCCGGTGGAGAACGCCGCCATGCCGGACCGTACCGTCATCCAGTGGGACAAGGACGATCTGGAGTCGCTGGGCCTGCTCAAGGTCGATGTGCTCGCACTCGGCATGCTGACGGCGATGCATCGCTGCTTCGACCTGATCGAGGGCCATCGCGGCGCGAAGCTGCGCATGCAGGACATTCCGCCGAAGGATGCGGCCACCTTCGACATGATCTGCCGCGCCGAGACCGTGGGCGTCTTTCAGATCGAATCGCGCGCGCAGATGAGCATGCTGCCGCGCCTGCGGCCGCGCAATTTCTATGACCTGGTGATCGAAGTGGCGATCGTGCGGCCCGGTCCGATCCAGGGCGATATGGTGCATCCCTATCTGCAGCGCCGCGAACATCCGCACAGCGTCAGCTACCCGAGCGAGGCGCTCAAAACCGTGCTGGAAAGAACGCTCGGCGTGCCCATCTTTCAGGAGCAGGTGATGCAGATCGCGGTGGTCGCCGCGAATTTCACACCCGGCGACGCCGATGGGCTGCGCCGTGCGATGGCCGCCTGGAAACGCCGCGGCGGACTGGAACCCTACCGCGAACGCTTGCTGTCCGGCATGGCCAGGAATGGCTATCCGGCGGAATTCGCCGAACAGATCTACAAGCAGATCCTGGGCTTCGGCGAATATGGTTTTCCCGAGTCCCACGCCGCCTCGTTCGCGCTGCTGACCTATATTTCCTGCTGGCTCAAGTGCCACGAACCGGCAGCCTTCGCCGCGGCGCTGATCAACAGCCAGCCGATGGGCTTCTACTCTCCGGCGCAGATCACGCAGGATGCGCGCCGCAGCGGCGTGCCGGTGCTGCCAGTCGATGTGAGCATCAGCGATTGGGACTGCACGCTGGAACCCGACGGCGCGGCGCCGAAGCAGCAGTGCGCGCTGCGTCTGGGATTGCGGCTGGTGCGCGGCCTGCCTCGCGCCGATGCCGGGCGCATCGTGGCCGAGCGCGCGCTGCGCCGCTTCGCCAGCATTGATGAGCTGGCCGCGCGCGCACAACTGTCGCGGCGCTCGATCCAGGCCCTGGCCGCCGCCGGCGCGCTCAGCGCCCTGAGCTCGCACCGGCATGACGCCAGCTGGCAGGCGCTGGGCGTTGAACGGCTGCCCGGTCTGATCGCCGGCTTATCGGCCAGTGAACCTGCGGCGGCGCTGCCGGCACCGACCGAGAGCCAGAATATCCTCGCCGACTATCGGCATCTGGGCCTGACCACCGGCCGTCATCCGCTGGCGCTGCTGCGCCCGGCGCTCACGCGCAAGGGATTTCGCAGCAGCAGCGATCTGCAGCAGCTCGCCGATGGCAGCAGCGTGCGGGTCGGGGGGTTGGTTACGCACATGCAACAGCCGGCGACCGCCTCGGGCGTAGTGTTCGCGTCGCTGGAAGATGAGACCGGCATCGTCAATATCATTCTGTGGCCGAAGATATTCGCGGCCCAGCGCCGCTGCGCGCTCGAATCGAGCCTGCTGGTGGTCGAAGGCACGCTGCAAAGGCGTGATCGCGTCGCGCACGTGATCGCGCAGCGACTGCACAACGGCTCGGCGTGGCTGGGAGCAATACGCAGGGACTCAAGGGATTTTCATTAAATGCCGCCATGCTCGAGCACCGCCGCGCCGGCATGATGCGGCCGGAACAACCGCCATCGCTCCGCCAGCAGCACGAACAGCAGGCTCGACAGGCCGCAGACGAACGCGCCCGCTGCCAGCGGCAAAGTTGCACCGTTGAATCGCCGCCCGATCAACGCGCCCACCACCGCGCCGCCAAAGGTGCTGATAAACCCCTGCAGTGAGGCGCCGATGCCTGCGACCGAGCCCACCGGCTCCATCGCCATAGCGCCGAAATTCGATGCCGTCAGGCCAATGCAGGCCATGGTAGCCGATTGCAGAATCACGAACGTCCACAGGCTCTCGAGGCCGAGCGCGGCGATCAGCACGTGCGCGCCGGTGATGGTGATGAACACCAGCAATCCCAGGTGCGAAATAATGCGCATCCCCAGGCGCTCGACGATTCTGGAATTCAGAAATGCGGTGACGCCCATCGACGATGCGCACAGCGCAAAGATCGCCGGCATCAGGCCGGGGCGGTGAAAGACGTCCTCGAAGATCTGCTGCACCATGCCGACGTAGGCGAGGATGGAGCCGAACATGACCGTCATTGCCAGCGTGTACCACAGCGAGGTACGGTTGCCGAGCACCAGCCCGGCAGCGTGCACGATGTGATCGCTGGTCAACGTCAGACGGTATTCGGGGTGCAGCGTCTCCGGCAGCCGCAGCAGCACCCACAGAAACACAGCCGCGGCAAACACACCGAAGATCAGGAACACATATCGCCACGGCGCCAGCCATAAGATCAGCTGACCGAGACTGGGAGCGAGCACCGGCACCGTCAGGAAGACGATGAAGGTCAGGGACATGACACGCGCCATGTAGCGGCCGGAGTAAAGATCACGGATCACCGAGCGCGACACCACCACGCTGGCGGCGGCCAGACCGTGCGCGAAGCGCCAGGCCAGCAGAGTGACGAAGCTGGCAGACAGGCCGGTCAGCACCGCAGCGACCACATATACCGACAGCCCGATAAGCAGCACCGGCCGCCTGCCGTAGCGGTCGGAGAACAAACCCCAGAACAGCTGACCGCAGCCGACGCCCACCAAGTAGGCGGTTACGATCCACTGGCTGTGATTCTCGTTGCGCAGGCCGAGCGCCGCGGCGATGGTCGGCAGCGCCGGCAACATGGTGTCGACGGCGATCGCCTGGGTCGCCATCAGGGCGGCCGCCATGGCGACAAATTCGCGAAATCCGATGGCTTTCGATGCGGCGCCGGAGAACTCAGATTGCATTGCCAAGTCCTGCGGATCTAAAGCCTGGAAGGCAGCATCCTACCTGAATGGCATGGTTGAATTTGGCGATTGCGGCAGCTGAGTGGCTGCGCGCGCGGGCCAGAGCGGCGCCTTGGTGATATTGCCGTGCCAATCGCGAACGATGCGCTGGTACATCGTCACGGCGAGCGCGCGCTGCGGCAACTAATTGCCGTCGCTTATGATGGTGCCGCCATCGACGATCAGGTTCTGACCGGTGATGAAGGCACCGGCACGGGAAGCGAGCATCACCGCCACCCCGGCGATCTCGCGCGGCTCGCCTGCCCGGCGCAACGGCGTCAATGCCAGCCGGCGCGACAGCAACTCCGGATCATCGAGCAGCGGGCGGCCGAATTCGGTCGCAATGAGCCCGGGTGAGATCGAGTTCACACGCACGTTGGCGGGGCCCCACTCGACGGCGAGATTGCGCGCCAGTTGCGCCAGGCCGGCCTTCGACAGCCCATAGAGCCCGATCGACTTGTTGCCGCGCACGCTCGACAGGCTCGCGGTCATGATGACGCTGCCGTCGCGGCGCGCCGCCATGCCGGGGATCACGAGGCTCGTAATCCACAGCACACTGCGCAGGTTGATCGTCATGGTCCGATCCCAGTCGTCATCGCTGGCGAGCGCGATCGGCCCGAACTGCGGCGCCACGCCCGCATTGCACACCAGCACATCGATACGCTCGCGCAGCGCCAGGGTCTGTCGCACCAGCACGTCGATCTGCTCGCGCTGCATGACGTCGCATGGCAGGCCAACGGCATCGAGGCCCTGTTGACGCAACTGCGCGGCGACCTCATCGCAGGCCTCGGCCTCATTACTTGACAGCACCACCTGCGCCCCGGCGCGCGCCATTTCGGTCGCGATGCTGAGGCCGATGCCGCGACTGGCGCCGGTCAGCAAAGCGACCTTGCCTTCGAGACTGAAGAGCTCGCTCATCCGCTCAGGGCTGGGCGGACAGGTGCGGCCAGGCGGCACGCAGATACAGGCCCATCGAAATCAGCGTCAGCGCCGCGGCGATCACCGTCAGCCAGATACCGATCCGATAGATCGGCAAACCGAACAGATCGTCCCGGAACAGCAGCATCGTCAGCCCGGTCATCTGCAGGATGGTCTTGTACTTGCCGATCCGCGACACGGCGACGGCCGTGCGCTGACCGATGCCGGCCATCCACTCGCGCAGCGCCGAGATCGCAATCTCGCGACCGATGATCACGGCCGCCATCAGCACGATGATCACGCGCGGATCGCGGCTGACGATCAGCACCAGAGCGACCGCGACGATCAGTTTATCGGCCACCGGATCGAGAAAGGTACCCAGCCGCGTGGTCTGCCCCAGGCGTCGTGCCAGGTAGCCGTCGAGCGAATCGGTGATCGCGGCGGCGGCGAACAGCAGCCCGGCGATCGGATAGGCCAGCGTCGAATGCTTGCCGGCACCGAACAGAAACACCAGCGCCACCAGCGGAATGGCGAGGATGCGCAGCGAGGTCAGAATATTGGGCAGGTTCCAGATCATCACGCCCCCGGGTGCAGATGATCATAGATCGAACGAGCCATCCCCGCGCCAACGCCGGTCACTTTTTCCAGATCGGCGACGCCGGCACGCATCACCCCCTGCAGGCCGCCGAAATGCGTCAGGATCGCTCGGCGGCGCGCCGGACCCAAGCCCGGGACGGTCTCGAGGATCGACTCGCGGTAGCGGCGCGCGCGCCGGCGTCGATGTCCCGTGATCGCGAAGCGGTGCGCCTCGTCGCGCACGCGCTGGATGAAGTGCAGTGCGGCGCTGTCGGCCTCGAGCACGATCGGTAGCGGCTCGCCGGCCCGAAACAGCCGCTCCTGACCGGGACGCCGGTCGGCGCCCTTGGCGACGCCGACCACAGCCAGCCCCTGGCAACCGGCCTCAGCCAGCGCGCTGACGGCGGCGTCGACCTGGCCGGCACCGCCATCGATCAGCAGCAGATCGGGGCGCGGCCGCTCGCCGCTGGCGATGCGCGCCGCATGGCGCAGCAGCGCCTGATGCATGGCGCCGTAGTCGTCCCCGGGCGTGACACCCTCGATGTTGTAGCGCCGATATTCGTTCTTGCGCGCCCCTTCCGGCGTGAACACGACGCACGAAGCCACGGTGCCCTCGCCTGCGGTATGACTGACATCGAAGCACTCGATGCGCTCGGGCGGGCTGGGCAGATCAAGCACGCGCGCCAGCAGGCGCATGCCCTCCACCGCGAGCTCGGCGCGCAGCGCTCGCATGCGCAGTGCGTTGCGGGCGTTCTCGAGCGAGAGCTCCAACCACTGGCGCTTGAGGCCGCGTTGCGGCACCCGCAGTTCCAATGAGCGCCCCGCGGCGCGGCCGAGCGCTTGCGCGACCGGCTCGTGATCCGGCAGCGCGATGTTGATCAGGATCTCTGGCGGCGCCGGTTCGCGGCTGTAGTAGAGCAGCAGAAAGTCCGCCAGCGTGTCCGCCGGCTCGCTCAGGGCGCTGGCCGGGAAGTGACTCGCGGTACCGAGATTCTGGCCTTCGCGCACCGGCAGCACGCAGATCGCATACTGCCCGGGCTCACCGGCAATGGCGATGACATCGGTATCGGCCCGGCGCTGCGCATTGGCGATCTGCTGCGAGCGGATTTCCTGCAGCTCGCGCAGCTGATCGCGCAGCCGCGCGGCGTCCTCGAACGCGAGCTGGCCCGCGGCCGACTCCATGCGCCGCTGCAGCTCGCCGATCACCTCTTCATTGCGTCCTTCGAGCACACCGATCGCGCCCTCCAGATCACGTGCGTAGTCCTCACGATTGATCAGGGCCACGCACGGCGCCGAGCAGCGTCCGATCTGGTGCTGCAGGCACGGCCGGCTGCGGTTGGCGAAGAACGAGTCGCGGCAGTTTCGAATCTTGAATACTTTCTGCAGGTGCAGCAGGACTTCTTTGACGGCATGGGCGCTGGCAAACGGACCGAACAGGCGGCTGTTGCGCGGTTGCGGACCGCGGTAGAACACCAGCCGCGGAAAGTCGTGCCCCGGCGAGCACAGGATGTACGGAAACGACTTGTCGTCGCGCAGCATGATGTTGTAGCGCGGCCGATGCGCCTTGATCAGGTTGCATTCGAGCAGCAGCGCATCCTGCTCGCTGTTGACCACCGTCACCTCGATGCGGGCGATACGCCGCACCATCGCCGCGACCTTCGGCGCCTGATCCTGATTGCTGAAATAACTGCCGACCCGATCGCGCAGGCGCGCGGCCTTGCCGACGTAGAGCAGCTCACCGTCGGCGGCATACATGCGATACACCCCGGGACGCTGTGGCAGCGTCGCGACGTAATTTTTCAGATCGAATTCGTTGTCGCTCATGGCGGCCAGGCGCCCAAGGGCTCACCGGGCGGCGCGCTGCGGACTCGGCGCTTCGGGTTGCGATTGCTTGTAGGCGCTAAGCTGTGCGTCCGACGTCATGCTCAAACCCAGATGGCGCAGAATGCCGTCATCGAGTCCATAGATCAGGCCATGCACCGCGACCGCCTGGCCGCGCCGCCAGGCATCCTGCACGACCGTCGTCTCACCGACGTGCACGGTCTGCGCCAGCACGTGCAGTTCGCACAGACGGCGCAGTTGCGCGTCGGCCGGCCCGGCCGCCGCGAGCTCGGCGACGTGACGGTCGCGCACGTCCTGCACGTGTCGCAACCAGTTGTCGATCAGGCCGAGCTTCTGCTCGCGAAAGGCCGCGCTCACACCGCCGCAGCCGTAGTGACCGCAGACAATGATGTC
>DATNNU010000245.1:0-3827 GCA_035601675.1 Steroidobacteraceae bacterium
CGAGCAGCCGGTTGAGTTCGAGGCGTGCCGAGCGCCCGATGCGCTTGAGTCGGGCACCTTCGGCGCCGATTACGATCGGCTTCTGACCGGCGCGGTCGACCCAGATCACGGCCGAGACCGCCTTGCGTCCGTCTTCCTCCACCGCGATCTGCTCGATCTCCACCGCCACACCGTACGGCAGCTCCTCCACCAGCTCCAGCGTCAGCTTCTCGCGTATGGTCTCGGCGATGCGAAACGCGTCGCTGCGGTCGGTCAGCTGATCGAGCGGGAACATCGCGGCAGCCAGCGGTAGCGCGGCGACGATGACACGGCGCAGATCCTCGAGATTGTCACCCTTGGTCGCCGACACTGGCACGATCTCCCGGAATGCATGCCGCGCCGCCAGCTGCGCCAGGTAGGGCAGCAGCCGCTCGCGCGGACGCACGCGGTCTACCTTGTTGACCACCGCCAGCACCGCGCGCCCGCTGGTCACGATCCGGCTGAGCGCCAGCTCATCCTCGTCGGTCCATTTGAGCGCTTCGAGCACGAATAGCACCAGGTCCGCCTCGCCCACCGCTGCGCTCGCGCTGCGATTCATCGCGCGGTTGAGCGCCCGCTTTGGCCCCAGGTGCAGCCCGGGGGTGTCCACGAACGCAATCTGCGCGTCGGGCAGCTGTACCAGGCCGATCACCCGCTGGCGCGTGGTCTGCGGCCGCGGCGTGACGATGCTGAGCTTATGTCCGACCAAAGCATTGAGCAGCGTCGACTTGCCGACGTTGGGGCGGCCGGCCAGAGCGACAAAACCGCTGCGAAAATCGCTCATGGGTCGCTCTGGATCTGCTCGAGCATGCGCGCGGCGGCAGCCTGCTCGGCTCGCCGCCGGCTCGAACCGGCGGCGGTGGCGCGCGCCGCCATCGGTTCGACTTCGCAGGTCACGCAAAACACCTGGGCATGCAATTCTCCGGCGACGCTGTCGACGCTGTAGCGCGGCAGCGGCAGTCCGCGCGCCTGCAGCAGCTCCTGCAGCCGTGTCTTCGGGTCCTTCAACTCGGCCGGCAGCGTCAGCGACTGCAGCGCCGGGGCCAGCAGTCGCAGCACCGCGACGCGCGCCGCCGCCAGACCGGCGTCGAGATAGAGCGCCCCGCACAGCGCCTCGAGCGCGTCGGCCAGGATCGATTCGCGGCGAAAGCCGCCGGTCTTCAGCTCACCCTGGCCCAGCGCCAGCAGTTCACCGAGCGCAAGACCCGCCGCCAGCTGCGCCAGCGACTCGCCGCTGACCACGCGCGCGCGCAGGCGGCTTAAGGCGCCCTCGTCGGCGTCGGTGAAGCGTTCGAACAGGTATTGTGCGGTGATCATGCCGAGCACGGCGTCGCCGAGAAATTCCAGCCGTTCATTGTTCGGACCGTCGGCGCTGCGATGCGTCAGCGCGGTTTCAAACAGCGCCAGATCGGCCGGCTCGTACCCGAGCGCCTCGCGAAGCCAGCAGCGCACGCGCTCGGAGCGATTCATGGCCTTTAGCGGACCTCGACCTCCTTATGAAACTGCACCAGCAGCGAGACATTGCCGAACGCCGGCGCCAGATCCTCGTAGTCGGCGATCGCCACCCAGTGATCGTTTTGCCGGTGAATATCGATGTCCTTGACCGTCGGATGCGTGATGCCTTCGATATCGAAACGCTTCTCCAGCGACACGCGCAGCGCCTGCACGTTGAAGGCGTCACCGCCCTTGGCCTCGTTGACCGACTGCGACAGCGCCTTGGAGACCCGCATGTAGTTGAGATAGATCGGGGCCAGCCGGATGCCCGCGTAGCCGACGATCGCGATCGGCACCAGCAAGACCAGCCAGCCGATAAATGTGATCCCGCGCTGTGAGTGGCGCATGAGTAGACTCCCTTTTGGCTTTCCGTAGGCTCTATTGCACTCGACCTCGCCCCGCCCGCTGTACTTCGTTACTCGATGCGCCGACCGATCCGGCTCCAGACCGGGCCGCCGGAGCGATGCAGGTCCCAATTGAACCAGATTCGGGTCGCTTTGCCGACCAGATGATCCTCCGGCACGAAACCCCAGTAGCGGCCATCGTAACTGTTATCGCGATTGTCGCCGATCATCAGGTACTCGCCCGGGGGCACCTCGATATCATCCCGGTCGCTGTGATCGCGCGCTCCGGGGGTGCTCGGCTCGATGCACTCGTAGTTGCGCTCCAGTCGCCGGTTACAGCTGGAAGTCGGCGCGGCTACGATTTCGTCCGGGGTCAGGCACGACAGGGTCTGGTGGCGGTGGGTCGCCAGGATCTCGGTCGACTGGCGCATATTGTGATAGCAGCCATCGTCGTAGCGCCCGTCGGCCTCAAGCGGCACCGGCACGCCGTTGATGATCAGCTGGTCGGATCTGATGCGCACGTGATCGCCCGGTAGGCCGACCAGCCGCTTGATGAAGTTGATCGCCGGATCGGGCGGGTAGTGGAACACCACCACGTCGCCGCGCTGCGGTTCACCGATCGCCACCACCTTCTGGTCGATCACCGGCAGCCGCAGGCCATAGACGTACTTGTTCACGACGATGAAATCGCCGTCGAGCAGCGTCGGCATCATCGAATCGGAGGGAATACGAAACGGCTCGAAGATGAACGAGCGCACCAGCAGCACGATCACCGCGACCGGGAAAAAGCTGCGCGCGTAGTCGACCGTGACCGGCATCGGCTGGGCGGCCGGATCGCGCCCGGCGGCGATGGCCGCACGGCCTCGCATCGGCTCGAACAGCAGGTGATCGATGAGCCACACCAGGCCGGCGACCGCCACCACCGTGACCAGCACCAGGCTGAAATCCAGGCGCTCGGACAGCAGCAGCCGCAGCAGCGCCGCCAGCAGCAGCAGCGGCAGCGCGTAGTGAGTCGCCGCCAGCAGCGGCGCATCCGCCGCCGCGCCGCCAGCGAGGCGGCGCCGCGGCCGCAGAAACCAGTCATCGACTATGGCGATCAGCGCCGCGGGAATCGCCAGCGCAGTGAGCACCGTGAGTATCTGCGTCAGCATGCCTTTTCCTTTTGGGCGCAGGCGTAGCTCATTTGCGCCCGACTCTCAGTACCGCCAGGAAGGCCTCCTGCGGGATTTCGACCTGCCCCACCTGCTTCATGCGCTTCTTGCCCTCTTTCTGTTTTTCGAGCAGCTTGCGCTTGCGCGACACATCGCCGCCGTAGCACTTCGCCAGCACATTCTTGCGCAGCGCCTTTACCGTGGCGCGCGCGATCACGTGACTGCCGATGGCGGCCTGCACCGCAACCTCGAACATCTGCCGCGGAATGAGCTCCTGCATCTTATCGACCAGTTCGCGGCCGCGCGCGTAGGCGTGGTCGCGATGCACGATGATCGACAGCGCATCGACCGGCTCGCCGTTGATCAGGATATCAAGCTTTGCCAGCGGCGCGACCTGAAAACGGCTGAAAACGTAATCAAACGACGCGTAGCCGCGGGTTGCGGATTTCAGCCGGTCGAAGAAGTCGAGCACGACTTCGGCCAGCGGCAGCTCATACTGCAGCGACACCTGCGCGGCCAGATACAGCATCTTTTTCTGTACGCCGCGCTTTTCGCTGCACAGCCCGAGCACCGCGCCGACGTACTCCGGCGGCACCAGGATGCTGGCCATGATCATCGGCTCGCGGATCTCGGCGATCACGTTCAGCAGCGGAAGTTTCGACGGGTTATCGACGTATTCGACGCTGCCGTCGGTGCGCGCCACCTCGTAGATCACGGTGGGCGCACTGGTCACCAGATTCAGGCCATATTCGCGCTCCAGCCGCTCCTGCACGATATCCATGTGCAGCAGGCCGAGGAAGCCGCAGCGAAAGCCGAAGCC
>DATNNU010000246.1:0-5428 GCA_035601675.1 Steroidobacteraceae bacterium
CGCCGCGTCCGCCCAGGGCGCGGTGGACCTGATTACCAACAAGCGCGCGATCACCACCAGCGTGCTCATCAAGGACGCCGGCACGCTGGTGCTCGGCGGCCTGATCCAGGACAGTGTGACCAACGGCGAGCAGTCGGTACCGCTGCTGGGTGCTATTCCATTCATCGGAGAACTGTTTCGCACCCGCAATACGCAGAAGACCAAGACCAATTTTCTGATCTTTCTGCAGCCGCACATCCTGCGCAACGATCAACAGGCCTCGGTCGAGACCGGCGCCAAGTACGACTATATTCGCGAACAGCAGCGCATTCTCAACCGCGACCCGAGGGCGTTGCCGCTGCAGCCGTTTGCGCCCGCGGACCCGCTGCCGTCGATGGAAAACGGCCGCACCAAGACCGGTATCCTCAGCCCGGACGCCGACACGGATCGCATGCCGTCGAAGAAGTCCGGCGACAATGGTGGCGCGACTTCCGGTAACCACGGCGCGACACCGGTGCCGGTGACGCCGTATGGCGGCGCCAGCACCGCGCCCGATAACGCCCCCGCTCCCGCCAGCGGAGCCCCGCCATGAGCGCGGTCGCCGAACAGGCCGCCGCCGATAGCCGGCTGCCCTTTACCTTTGCCCGGCGCCACGGCGTGCTGGTGCGAGGCATCGAGGCAGGCGTTGCCGATTGCGTCTACCGCGCGCCGGCCTCGCCGGTGGCGCTGGCGGAGGCCCGGCGCTTTCTGCGCCTGCCGCTGAGACTGACGATGGTGGACAACGAAGCCTTTGACGAACTGCTGCGCAAGACCTATGAAGGCGGCGGCGAGTCGATGCAGATCGGACTCGACGACACCACCGATCTGGGGCAGCTGGCGCAGGAACTTCCCGAGCAGGCCGATCTGCTCGAGAGCAACGACGATGCGCCGATTATCCGCCTGATCAACGCCGTGCTGACCCAGGCGATACGCGAGAACGCCTCCGACATCCACATCGAGCCGTTCGAGAATCGCCTGGTGGTGCGCTTTCGCGTCGACGGCATCCTGCGTGAAGTGCTGCAATCCAAGCGCGGCGTCGCGCCGCTGGTGGTATCGCGCATCAAGGTTATGTCCAAGCTCGACATCGCCGAGAAACGCCTGCCGCAGGATGGCCGCATCAGTCTGCGCATCGCCGGCCGCGCGGTCGACGTGCGGGTGTCGACCATTCCTTCCGGACACGGCGAGCGCGTGGTGCTGCGTCTGCTGGACAAGCAGGCCGGCCGGCTGGATCTGGATTCGCTGGGGATGGGCGAGCACACCCAGCAGCTGATCGACGAACTGATCCACAAGCCGCACGGCATTCTGCTGGTCACCGGCCCGACCGGCTCGGGCAAGACCACTACTTTGTATGCCGCGCTGGAACGGCTCAACGACAACACGCGCAACATCATGACGGTCGAGGATCCGATCGAGTACTACATCGACGGCATCGGCCAGACGCAGGTCAACACCAAGGTCGAGATGACCTTCGCGCGCGGCCTGCGCGCGATCCTGCGCCAGGACCCCGACGTGGTGCTGGTCGGAGAAATCCGCGATCTGGAGACCGCGCAGATCGCGGTCCAGGCGAGCTTGACCGGGCACCTGGTGCTCTCAACCCTGCACACCAACACTGCCGCCGGCGCGATGACCCGGCTGCGCGACATGGGGATCGAACCCTTCCTGCTGTCCTCGAGCCTGATCGGGGTACTCGCCCAGCGCCTGGTGCGCGTGCTCAATGCCGACTCGCGCCAGGCGTTCCCCGCCGGCGAATACGAGCGTCGCCTGCTCGGTCTTTCCGCGGCCGATCCGTCGCCGCGGCTGTATCGGCCCGGCCGCGATGCCGCCGGCGGCTACCGCGGCCGCACCGGCATCTACGAACTGATCCTGATCGACGATACGCTGCGCACCATGATCCACGACGGTGTCGGCGAGCATGAACTGGAACGCTACGCCCGCAAATTCACCCCCTCGATCCGCGATGACGGCCTGGCGCGGGTGCTCAAGGGCGAGACCACGATCGAAGAAGTCCTGCGCGTGACGCGCGAGGACTAAACTGACGGCCCATGGGCGCATTCGAGTACACGGCCCTCGACGCCGGCGGCCGCTCGCGCAAGGGCGTCATCGAGGGCGACACCCCGCGGCACGTACGCTCGCTGCTGCGCGATCGGCAGCTGATGCCGGTCACGGTCGAAGAGGTGGCAGCGCGGGAATCGCGCCGCCAGCGCCGCAGCCGCTTTGGCTTTGCGCGCGGGGTATCAGCCGCCGACCTGTCGCTGATGACACGCCAGCTTTCAACCCTGGTGCGCGCCGGCCTGCCGCTCGAAGAGGCGCTGCTTGCGGTCTCGCAACAAACGGAAAAGCCGCGCGTGCAGAGCATCCTGCTCGGTGTGCGTGCCAAAGTGGTCGAAGGCCACACGCTCGCCACCGGCCTGAACGAATTCCCGCGGGTGTTCCCCGAGATCTACCGCGCCACGGTCTCGGCCGGAGAGCAGTCGGGCCACCTCGATGCGGTGCTGGAGCGGCTGGCCGAATACACCGAGTCGCGCGAACAGATGCGCCAGAACGTCATGGGCGCAATGCTCTATCCGCTGGTGCTGACGATCATGTGCTTTACGATTGTCTCGATCCTGCTGACCTATGTCGTACCCAAGGTGGTCGACGTGTTCGAAGCCAATCACGCCAAGCTGCCGCTCGCCACGCGCGTGCTGGTGGCCGTCAGCAGTTTTTTGCGCAATGACGGCCTATGGCTGCTGCTAGCGATCGCGCTGGCCGCCTTCCTGTTCTGGCGCTCGATGAAATCGCGCGCCACACGGCGGCGTGTGCACCAGACGATGCTGAACCTGCCGCTGATGGGCCGCATTCTGCGCGGCGTCAATACCGCACGCTTCACACGCACGCTGAGCATCCTGACCGCCAGCGCGGTGCCGGTGCTCGATGCGCTGCGCATTTCCAGTGAAGTGGTCACCAATCTGCCGATGCGCGATGCCGTGACTGAGGCGGCTGCACGCGTGCGCGAGGGCGCCCCGATCGGCCGCTCGCTGGCCAGCGGCCGCCTGTTTCCGCCGATGACGGTGCATCTGATCTCCAGCGGCGAGTCCAGCGGCCAGCTGCAGACGATGCTGGAGCGGGCCGCGACCAACCAGGAGCGCGAGCTGGAGGGCCTGCTGGCGGCCCTGGTCGGGCTGCTGGGGCCGTTGCTGATCGTGGGCATGGGCCTGTTCGTCATGGGCATCGTATTTGCGATGCTGTTACCAATTTTTGAAATGAATTCGCTGATCCGTTAAACCGACCGTTGCATCGGTTTTTGAATGGCATTATTTTCCGCCTCGAGGCTGACATAACGACAGGGCAACACGTGGATCAGAGCCATGGGCGCAAATCCGGATTCCGACGAATTCGACGAAGATGACGCGGAGGAGATCGCGGGCGACGATGATCTCGACTTGGACCGCGCCATCAAGGACATGGAAATCGCCAAGCGCCGTAGCATCAAGGTCGGCGAGCCCGCCTGGCGCCGGCTCGAGCAGCGCTTGGAGCAGAAGCGCACGGCGGAACTGATCAGCGACTTCGAAGACTACGATATCGGCGACCCGGGCACGCGCGCCGGACCGGCAGCGCAGGGCGCGAGCGCCAAGTCGCGACGCTAGCTTGCCCTGGCGGCGGCTGATCCTGCCGCCGCCGGCACCGCCGCTACGCCCCGCCGCAGCACGCCGACGACGACACCCTCGATCAGCATCGATTGCTGCGTCAGATCGACCCGAATCGGGTCGAACTCGCGGTTCTCCGGCAGCAGCCAGACGACGCTGCCCTCCTGCTTATAGCGCTTCACGGTGACTTCATTTTCCAGCCGCGCGACGATGATCTGCCGATTGCGCACCTCGCTGGTGCGATGCACCGCCACCAGATCGCCGTCGAGGATGCCGGCATCTTTCATGCTCATACCGACGACTTTGAGCAGATAGTGCGGCCGTGGGTGAAACACCGCCGGATCGACCTGCAGATGCTCGAGGATATTCTCTTCCGCAAGCATCGGCCGGCCGGCGGCGACGCGGCCCACGAGCGGCAGTGCCAGCTGTTCGCGCATGGTGTCGCGCAGCTGGATGCCGCGCGACGCACCCGGCAGCAGCTGGATGACGCCCTTGCGCGCCAGGGCGCGCAGATGCTCCTCGGCCGCGTTGGGAGAGCGAAATCCGAGCTCGGCCGCGATTTCGGCGCGCGTCGGCGGCATACCGGTTTCGTTGAGGCTGCGCTGGATGAAACGCAGCACGTTGGCCTGGCGCGGGGTGAGATCGGACATACTGTAATTATATACAGTAGTGCCGACCGGCTGCAACCGCACGGGCGGCAACCGCACGGCCAGCTGCTGCGCGCGATGAGCCGCCGCACGCACCCCGATCGCGCAGCCACGACGCACGGGCGATCGACCGGCAAGCTGCGCACGATGGTCAGCACAGCGTGCGCTACTGGTGCTGCGGCTTCTGTCGGCGAGCGCACCGAGGTCTTTCGGACCGGCACCGGCAGCACTGCAGTTCAATGCTCGGCTTCCATGCACCACTCGCCATTCGATCGCGGACGGCGGCCAACATTCATGCCGCGTTCACTATTCGCCCGATATCCTCCAGCAACTGTCGGCCGCGGCTGACAGACGGATTTCGATGTTGCTATTGCATTCGTAGGTCAAATTTGGTCAAGTTGTGGGCCCGCAAAATCGTGCCGCCGCGCAATCGTTCGGTGCGATGCGGTTTATTTCAGTGCAAGTAAAGGGGATCTAGGATGAACAATTCAATCGTAGTGAAGCTGGCCGCCGCCGCTCTGGTGGTTGGACTCGCCGGCTGCACCGACCTCAAGCCGCTTCAGGCCGAAGTCGACACTCTGAAGCAACAGGTCGGCAAGCTGCAGACTGATGTGGACGCGGCCAAGGCGTCGGCCGATGCGGCTTCGCGCGCAGCCAGTGCTGCGCAGAGCTCTGCCAGTCAGGCTTCCACGGCTGCCAGCTGCGCACAGAGCACGGCCAACCAGGCGCTGTCTGCGGCCCAGGCGGCGCAGGCTTCGTGCGATGCAACCAACGAGAAGATCGATCGCATGTTCAAGAAGTCGGTTTCGAAGTAATTCGACCGGCCCTTGAAGAGAAAACGCCGCGATTCCAGCGGCGTTTTTTATTGAGCCAATAGCCGGCGAGTGCCGCGCGGCGGCCTAGCGGCTGTTGCGCTGTGGCTGCGCGCGTCGGCGCGCGCATGCCGCGATGTCAATAGCGCACCAGCGCCGAACCCCAGGTGACGCCGCCGCCCAGGGCTTCCAGCAGCAGCATATCCCCGCGTTTGATGCGTCGATCGCGCACACCGACATCGAGCGCGAGCGGCACCGAGGCGGTCGAGGTATTGCCGTGCTCCTGCACCGTTACGATGACGCGCTCCATCGGCAGGCCGAGCTT
>DATNNU010000247.1:0-2685 GCA_035601675.1 Steroidobacteraceae bacterium
CCGCAGCGACGACGGTCAAACTGCAGTGGGGTCCGGTCGCGGCGCTGAACGCCTCGAGTCGACGCGAGCTGATCGATACGTTGAGCGCCGGGCGTCACCTGCTGGTGCGCGCCGATGTGCCCGGGCACCAGTTGCTGAGCAGCATCGCTCCACGCGCGCTGGTGATCGTGGACGGCGTCAGCGTCGCGGCGCGAGTGCTCGGACCACTGCCGCGTACCGATCCGCAGTCGCAGAGTACCGGCTGGCTGCTGGAGATTGACCGCCGACCGGCGGGTCTGGGCCCGGGTGCTCGGGCGCACGTGCAGCTGCAGGGCGCGCCGGTGGGCGGCGTGCTGGTGCCCACCGCCGCACTGCTGTACGGAGAGCAGGGCGCTTATGTCTACCGCGAAATCAGCGGCAGCGGCACCGACAGGTCTCAATACGCGGCGGCGCCGGTCAGGCTGCTGGCGCGTGTGGGCGATGGCTGGCTGGTCGAGGGGCTGGGCCGCACCGACAGCATCGTCGTGCAGGGCGCCGGCGTGCTGTGGTCGCTTGAAGGCATCAGTACCTTCTCGGCTGCGGAAGAGGAACACGACTAGCGCCCATGCTTGCCACCATCGTTCGCGGATCGCTTGGCTTTCCGAGGATTGTTACCGCGCTTTCCTTATTGATCGCCATCATGGGGGCCTACGCTCTCCTCAATGCGCGGCTCGATGTATTTCCGGACTTCGCTCCGCCGCACGTGCTGGTGCAGGCTGAGGCGCCGGGCCTGGATGCGACTCAAGTCGAGTCACTGGTGACACGTCCGCTCGAGGGCCTGCTCGCGGGAGCCGAGAATGTCGAGGCTGTTCGTTCCACCTCGAGTCAGGGCTTGTCGGCGATCCAAGTGGTGTTCGGTCGCGAGGGCGATCCGTACCGGCAGCGCCAGGTCATCACCGAGCGCCTGGCCGACTCGAGCGCACTGCTGCCGCGTGGCGTCGGCCCGCCGCTGCTGTCGCCGCTGAGTTCGTCGATGGAATATCTGCTGCACTTCGGATTCACCAGCGATCGACTGTCGCCGATCGAGCTGCGCGATCTGATCCGCTGGACCATCAAGCCGCAGATTCTCGCGGTGCCCGGCGTGGCGCAGGCGCAGCTATTCGGCGGCGATTCACGCGAGCGGCAGCTGCTGATCGACCCGCTCAAGCTGCAGGCGGCCGGCGTCACGCTCGACGATGTCGATGAGGCGGTGCACCGCGGCACGCAGTTGATCGGCGGCGGCTATGTCGAGACCGCGACGCAACGCATTGTGCTGCAGGCGCAGCCGCCGGGGGCCTCGCTCGAGTCGCTGGCGCAGGCGGTGGTGGCGACGCAGAACGGAGCGCCGCTGCGTATCGGCGACATCGCCAGTGTCAAGGACGATGCGGCACCGCGTTTTGGCGACGCAATCATCGGCGGTCGTCCCGGAATCCTGATCGAGACCTCGACTCAATATGGCGCCAACACGCTCGATGTCACGCACGATCTCGAGCAGCGCCTCGAGACCCTGGCACCCGAACTGGCGGCGCGCGGCGTGCAGTACCATCGCGCACTGCTCAGGCCGGCGAGCTTCATCGAGAGCGCGATCGCGAAGCTGCGCAATTCGCTGCTGATCGGCGCAGTGCTGGTGGTGGTGCTGCTGCTGTTGACGTTTCGCGACTGGCGCGGTGCGTTCGTGTCGTTCAGTTCGATTCCGGTGTCGCTGCTGGCGACCATCTGGATACTCACCAGCCGCGGCATATCGCTCAATACCATGAGCCTCGGCGGCCTGGTGGTAGCCCTGGGCGTGGTGGTCGACGATGCCGTCATCGATGTGGAGAACATCACGCGCCGTCGTCGCGGCGCGCCCGCAGGCGTTGACGTTCGGGCACTGTTGCTCGGCGCCTCGCTAGAAGTCCGGCGGCCGGTGTTCTATGCCACCGCGGCGGTGGCGGTGGCGTTCCTGCCGATCCTGATGCTGTCGGGCCTGCAGGGCGCGTTCTTTCGACCGCTGGCAACCGCATTTCTGGTGGCGGTCGGGCTGTCGTTGCTGGTGGCGATGAGCGCGACTCCGGCGCTGTGCGCGCTGCTGATGAGTCGCTACGCGCCGCGCGAAGAGGCCGGATGGCTGCGCCGCTGCAAGCAACTGCAGCAGTGGGCGATCACGAGATTGCAGCGGCGTCCGGGTCTGGTGCTGGTGGCAGTGCTGCTGTTCGGGGGGGCCGGCGTGGTGTTGCTGCCGCTGCTCGGCTCGCGACTATTGCCTGACTTTCGTGAAGACTACCTGATTGCCCATGCCGCGTTGCGTCCCGGCATCTCGCTGACCGAGACCTCGCGCGTGGGGCGACGCATTGCCGAGCGCCTGGCGGCCATTCCCGGCATCAAGAGCGTGGCCGAGCAGATTGGCCGCGCGGAAAACGGCCAGGATCCCGATGCGCCGAATAAAAGCGAATTCGAGATTCAGCTCGATCGCTCGCAGGGAGTCACCGCGGAGCAGATCGAAGCCAAGGTGCGCACTGTGTTCGATGACTTTCCGAATCAGCTGGTGGAAATCTACTCGGTGCTCGCGGAACGCATCGGCGAGACGCTGTCGGGCGAGGGCGCACCGTTTTTCGTCAGCGTGTTCGGTCCCGATCTGGACGCCGATGATCAGGTCGCCGGCGAAATCGCCGAGGTATTGCGGCAGTGGCCGCAGAGCGGCACCGTGCG
>DATNNU010000248.1:0-2894 GCA_035601675.1 Steroidobacteraceae bacterium
CTGGCGGCGGGAGCGGTTGCCGCCACCGCCAGCGGCGTCGTGCCGCGCCGTGTTCGCATCGAAAGTCCGGAGCTGCAGCTGGAGCTGCAGGCGCGCAGTGTGCAGCTGCACCGCGACGCGGCAGCGGCCTTCTACGGCGCGCTGCCGCCGCTGCGCGTGCCGCTGCGACTCCGGCTCGGCTGGGCGCTGCTGCTCTGGCTGCTGCGTATCCCGGGAGCAGCCCCTGTGGTCAGGAAACTACGAGGTTCGGCATGACCGCGCGCATCCCGGTCACGGTGCTCACGGGGTTTCTCGGCGCCGGCAAGACGACATTGGTCAATCGCATCCTTTCCGAGAATCATGGCAAGCGCATCGCCGTGATCGAGAACGAATTCGGTGAGGTCGGCGTCGACCAAGAGCTGGTGATCGGCGCCGATGAGGAAATCTTTGAGACCAGCAATGGCTGCATCTGCTGCACGGTGCGCGGCGACCTGATCCGGATACTGGGTCAGCTGCGCAAGCGGCGCGACCGCTTCGATTCCGTGCTGATCGAGACCACCGGGCTGGCCGATCCGGGGCCGGTGGCGCAGACGTTCTTTATCGATGAGGAATTAAAGGAGCACTATTCGCTGGACGCGATCGTGACGCTGGTCGATGCGCGTCACATCGAGCAGGAACTGAAGAATAGCCCGATCGCACTCGAACAGATCGCGTTTGCCGATGTCATCGTGCTCAACAAGATCGACCTGGTCGATGCGGTGGCGCTCGAGCGCATCGAGCGTCGGGTACGCGGCATCAGTGCTACGGCCGCGGTGATCCACAGCCGCAACGCCGACGTGCCGCTGGAGCGCGTGCTCAGCCTGGGCGCATTCGATCTGGGGCGGGCGCTCGCGCTCGACAACGCCTTTCTGGAACCGGCGCGGCCGTTCGAATGGGCCGGCCTCTACCGGCTCCCGCCGGGGCGCCATGCGCTGCACACCGGCGCGCATCAGCATGGGGATGGACATGAGCATACGCATGGCCACGAGCATGGCCAGCCGCTGTCGCAGGTCGATCTGCTGCTGTTGCCGGCCGCGGATGCGACCGCCGGATCGATCGATGCTTTACTCGAGAGCGCGACAGCGCTGTTCGAGAGTAAACCGATACTGGCTGCCGCTGGCGCCGAGCTCGCGCCTGAGCGGCACTATCGACTGCAGCTCGAGCACGGCGCTCAGTTCCAGATCGAGACCGGCGCGCCCGGATGCTGGACACTGTTCACCGAGCATGCGCCGGTCGAATTCGGGCTGCAACTGGACGGCGGTGGGTTGCTGCAGCAGCGCGAGTTCGGCTCGCATCATCACGAGCTCGCGGTCGGCTCGATCGGACTCACTGATGCGCGCGCGCTCGATCCGAGCAAGGTCAACGACTGGCTGTCGTACCTGCTGCAAAGTCGCGGCGCGGACATCCTGCGCATGAAGGGCGTGCTCAATCTAATGGGCGAGGACCGGCGCTACGTGTTTCACGGCGTGCACATGGTGTTTGATGGTCAGCTCGAGCGGGCCTGGAGCGCCGCCACACCGCGCCGCAGCCGGCTGGTTTTCATCGGCCGCAATCTCGATCGCCAAGAGCTCGAGGCCGGCTTCGAATCCTGCGTCGCATGAACGCCGCGCCCGGCCGGCTGCGGCCACGCGAGCGTATCGAGCTCGGCGATTACCCGGTCGATGCGGCGTGGTCGAGCGACGGCAAGACGCTCGCGGTCGCCGGCGGCGAGGGCGCTCTACTGCTGCTTACTTTGGCATCGCCGCCGCAGCCGCAGGCCATCGGCCGCCACGACGGCGGCGTGCTGGCAGTGGCGTGGCAGGCCGCGGGACGTTTATTTGCATCGTCAGGGCAAGATGGCATCGTGCAGTTGTGGGACGCGCGCTCGCTCGATGCCAAAGCCATCCACCGCAGCAAGGAATGGAGCGAGCGGCTGGCGTTCGCCGACAGCGGCCGCCTGCTGGCGGTGAGCACCGGGCGCACGCTGCATCTGTTCGATCAGCACGGACAGGTGCGGCATAGCCTTGCCGAGCACGCGGGCGCGATTGCGGCGTTGGCGTGGCGACCGAAGAGCGCTGAGATCGCTGCGGCGGGCAACGGCGGCGTGCGCATTCACCGGCTGGAACCGCGTCCCGAGTCGCGCGACTACCCGTGGCGCGGCGCCTGCCTGACGGCGAGCTGGAATGCCGACGGCCGTGTGCTCGCGACCGGGATGCAGGATGGCAGTGTGCATTTGTGGAACGTCGCCAGCGGCGATGAGTCGGAAATGCCGGACTGGGCGCCAAGGTTTTCGCGACCGGATGGAGCGCCAACGGGCGATTTCTCGCGGCCGCGGCAGGAACGGCACTCGTGCTCTGGGATTTCAGCGCCAAGGGGGCGGAACGCTCGCGGCCGATCGAGTTGCAGGCTCATTCCGAGCGCATTTCGGCGCTGGCCTTCCGCCCCAGCGGCAGCTGGCTGGTGTCGGCGGCGCGCGACCGTCGGCTGCTGCTATGGCGCGTCGGCGCGGCAAACCAGCCGCAGGATGCGCATCTGCTGGCCGATGACTGTACGTTGCTGCGATTTTCGCGCGACGGCGCCCGGCTGGCGGTAGGCGATGCACGCGGCGGCATGACCATCTACGACTGCACGCCGTAGCGATGCCGGTCGGGCAACGTTAAGGACCCTGCGGGCCCAGCTGCAACGCGGGACGCACGCTGCCTGGTTCGCGCGACCAGCCGAAGACTCCGGCGTAGCTGGCCAGTTGCAGCTGTAATACCTGCGACCAGGTGAAGCGCCGCAGTGCGCGCTCGCGCGCGGCCGCGCCCAGCGCATCCGGATCGCGCTCGTAGAGTCGGCGGATCGCCTGTGCCATGCTGGCGCCGCTTTCGGGTTCGGCCAGTTCGCCGACCCGCTCA
>DATNNU010000249.1:0-2524 GCA_035601675.1 Steroidobacteraceae bacterium
ATGAGCCAGGACGGCGTTCCGCTGTGTCTGGACATTATCGGCACGCTGACGCCGGCCAACATCCGGCACGAACGCTTCATCAGCGCCTTCAAGGAATCGCCGCCGCTGCTGGGCTGGCTGATTCGTCGCTGGCGCGAAAACAAGCGCTCCGCCTCGCGCCGGCCGGCACCCGAACGCACCGATGCCAAAATCCTGCCTTTGCGTGCGGAGTTGCTGCAGTGGTTGCGCGAGCAGCATGAGGGCGGACGGCGGCTGGTATTGGTCGCCGACGGCGATCCGCAACTGGCCGAGCAGGTCGTGGCCCATCTGGGTTTGTTCGACGAAGTGGCTCGCACCGACGGCGCCGGCTCGGCGGCAGAGCGCAAGCGGCGCGCGCTGGTCGAGCGCTTCGGCGCCCAGGGCTTCGATTATGCCGGCAGTGATCCCTCGGACCTGATCGTATGGGAAGCCTCGCGGTCGGCGCTGATCGTCGGCAATCGCCGCCTGGCCGATCGGGTCGGTCTCAAGACGCGGGTGCTGCGGATCTTCCCGACAACCAAGCCGACACTGCGCACGTGGCTAAAGGCGATCCGGCTGCACCAGTGGGTCAAGAATGTATTGGTGTTCCTGCCGGCGTTGCTGGCCCACCGAATCGCTGAGCCGGCAGTGTTGCTGCAATCGACGACGGCTTTCGTGGCCTTCGGATGCTGTGCCTCGAGTGTTTATGTCATCAATGATCTGTTCGATCTCACCGCCGATCGCGAGCATCCGCGCAAACGTCACCGGCCGTTCGCCGCCGCACTGCTCTCCGTGCGCAGCGGCGTTACTGTGGCAGTCATTCTGCTGCTGTGTGCAGCGCTGCTGGCCGCGCTCATCGGCTGGCAGTACGCACTGGTGCTGGCCTGCTACTACGTCGTAACCTGGACCTATTCGCTGCGCCTGAAGCGCGTCGCGCTGCTGGATGTCATGATGCTCGCCGGCCTTTATACGCTGCGCATCATCGCCGGTTCCGCCGCAACGCGCATCGAGTTATCGTTCTGGCTGCTGGCGTTCTCGGTATTCCTGTTCCTGAGCCTGGGTTTCGTCAAGCGCTACGCCGAAATCTACGATGCCCGCAAGGCGGGCAAGCTCTTGGGTCATGGGCGCGGCTATGGGGCCGAAGATCTGTCGCTCATCATGAGCCTCGGAACGGCCTCGGGCTATTGTGCCGTCGTCGTCATCGCGCTGTATATCAACAGCGTGGATTCGATCGCCTTGTACCATCACCACAAGACGATGTGGTTGATCTGTCCGCTGATGCTGTTCTGGATCAGCCGCGTCTGGATGCTAACGGCGCGCGGCCACATGCACGATGATCCGGTGGTGTTTGCTCTGGGCGACCGGATAAGCCTGCTGGTCATGGGCGCGCTCGGACTGATCGTGCTGTGGTCGGTCTGAGGCGGCGCGATGTCCACTGGTGTCTCCTGGGGCCGTTGGCCGCGTTATGAACAGCGCATCATTCCGATATCGAATCGCTTCGAACCGCTGCCACGGGCCGCACCGATGCTGGTTTTCGGCAACGGCCGCAGTTATGGCGACGTCTGCCTGAATGCCGGCGGCACGTTACTGGCCGCACGCGGCCTCGACCGATTCATCAGCTTCGATGCCGCGAGCGGCGTTCTCGAGTGCGAAGCCGGTGTCCTGCTCAGTGAGATCATCGCCTTGACGCTGCCGCACGGCTGGTTTCCGCCAGTGACGCCGGGCACAGCCCTGGTCACGGTCGGCGGCGCCATCGCCAACGACGTGCACGGAAAGAATCACCATCGCGCGGGCAGCTTTGGTCATCATCTGCTCGGCTTCGAACTGCGGCGCTCGAACGGTGAGACATTGCGCTGCGCGCCGGATCAGCACGCCGACTGGTTCGGTGCCACCATCGGCGGCTTGGGGCTGACCGGCATGATCAGCACGGCGCGCCTGCAGCTGCGACGCGTTCCCGGTGAATGGATCACGGGCGACAGCCAGCGCTTTGAAAACCTGCAGCAATTCTTCGAGCTCGCGGCCCAATCGGATGCCGCCTACGAGTACACCGTCGCTTGGCTCGACTGCGCCGCGACCGGCGCCAGACTCGGCCGTGGCGTATTCATGCGCGGCAATCACCTGCGGCATGATGCTCCGGCCCCGCGCGAGCGTTCACTGCGCTTTCCGGTGACGCCGCCGATCTCGCCAGTGACCGGCCTGTCGGTGCGCCTGTTCAATGAACTCTATTTCCATCGCCCGGCGTCGCAGCAACCACACGCCATATGGCACTACCGGCCGTTCCTGTTTCCACTCGACCGTCTGCTGGAGTGGAATCGACTGTACGGTCCGCGCGGCTTCTTCCAGTATCAATGCGTGCTGCCGAGCGCAGAAGCCGCCACCGCTTTGCCCGAGATGCTGCGGCTCATTGCCCGCTCGCGCCAGGGATCGTTTCTGGTGGTGCTGAAGCAGTTCGGCAATCTGCCGTCACGTGGGTTGCTGTCATTTCCCCGGCCGGGCGTCACCTTGGCGCTCGACTTCCCGAATCGCG
>DATNNU010000250.1:0-6473 GCA_035601675.1 Steroidobacteraceae bacterium
CGCGTGAACCAGAGCGCCATGAGAGTATTATCTGTCTTCACTGGCGTTCTTGCTCCACTTCGTTGCGTAATTCACTGGTGGGTCGCAACGTCCGTGTTGCTTCGTAGCGATTGACGCTGACGGCACGCACGCTGCTACCGGCTGGCTCGTGAGTCACCAGCCAGGTCTGGAAGTCGCCCGGTCGGGAGGCGGCAAAGCCGAACAGCAGCTGCAAGCGTCCCGCGGCCACCTGCGCGGGGTCATTGAGGCGCTGGTCGCAGATCACAATGTAATTCTCCTCGGCGCTGCGTCCGACGAATGCGCCCTGCCGCTCGAGCGACTCAAAGAACGCCGTCAGCTGCGAGCGAACACGGGCCCAAAGGGCCGGTCCCGGCTTCTCGTACAGTACCCAGCGCGTGCCGCGCTCGACACTGTTGATGACGAACAGCGCCAGGCGCCGGATTGCGAGCTCACGCCAGTCGCTCTTGGCGCCCGCTTCCGCCAGCAGTGTGCGCAGCTTGATACGCGGCGGCGGCACCGCCCGGGCCGCGACCCGCGCCGACTGCAGCAGGTTCACTCCGGCCTGTGACAGCCGGACATGATCCAGGTCGGTGGTACTGGCGGCGGCCCGCAATGCCGGCCGCAGCAGCGCTTCCTCCTTCTCGCTCTGCGACCATATGGGGCCGCTCCGATCCAGTCGCGCCATCAGACCCGCGGCACAGGCTGCCGAGCCGAACACTTCGTGGCGGCCGCGCAGTCGATCGAACGCGAGCACGCGCGGATAAAACATCAGCGCGTCCTCGCTGTACAACGTCCAGTTGCGCAAACCAGCGATCGCCGCCGCCGCATCGCTCCAGGCCGCCGGTGGATCGACCAGCAGCATCGCTTGACGCTGGCGGCAGAGCCGTAGCGCCACCAGCAGCGCCGGCAGGCCCATATCGACTTCGCGCGAGAGCGGCGGCACACATAGAAAATTAAAAGGATCGGCCCCGTGCAGCGCGAACAGCCCGCTGCCGCTCTTGGCATCACCGATGATGTCGTAGTTGGTCAGCGTATCGCCATCGTCGCCATCGCCGTTCGACATCACATAGCCCACCGCGACCCCGGGCTCGCCGCGGGTAAGATCAGGCCGCTGCCGCGGCAACACGCCGCGCGCACGCACCAGCCGCGAGCCGGTCAGAATGCCGGCGACGCCGCGCTCGGCAGCCGACAGAATCGACACATGGCGGAATATTTCCTGCTCTTCAATGAATTCTGATCCCGGCGCACGAATTCGCTGGATCACAAGATTGAAGCGATCGGTCTCGGCGAGGCCGATGCCGTCATAGTCGATCGAGGCGCGCAGAAATTCGCGCGTGCCGGGCCATAAGCCGATCAGAGTCAGGTTCGCTGCGCCGGCCGCAAGACGCAAGGTGGGCGCATGGCCACCGTTGCAAACGCGAACCACGATAGCTTCGCGGCCGCCATTCTGAAAGTACTGCTCGAGCGCATACGACAGCGTCGAGGGCTGCCACAGGCCACCGAAGACGCGCTGGTAATCATTGAAGCTGCCGATCGCGATCGGCTGACTGACCGGCCCCTTGAGTGCCCGGCCGACGAAGGCGGTGACTGCGGTTGCGGCACGTTTGATCGATGCCTGCGGCCGCAACTGTTGTGCGGTGTCCGCGGCGGAAAACACCAACTCGGCCACGCCCTACCCTCGAAGCCAAACGCGAATGTAGCACAGCGGCCGCCGCGCCGCGTGCGTTACACGGCAGCGATGCGCTTCGCAGCCGATACGGTTGCCGATGCAGATGCAGGTTCAGCTGCAGGCGCCGCACGCCGGCGCTGTTCTTCCTCGGCTGCGCGCTGTGCCTCTTCCTGCTTGCGCGCGATTTCCTCCAGCATGATCTGCAACCACTCGCTGAGCTGCGCCACGATGTTCAGCCCCCCGGCGTACGCGGCGCCGGTGCCTGTGCCGTCGTCGGTTGCCGCTCGAGCAGCAGTTGCTTGGCGCTCTTGCCGTCGGTGCCGGTGTCGTCGGTGCCGTCCCAGTCGGCGCCAGTGGGAATGCGATTCTCGACCTTCGGCGCCGCCGCCAGCACCGCCTCAATGCTGTTGTCTGCGCCGTTGACCGGAACCGGAATCCCACGCGGTGCATGCGTAATCGCCGCGACGCTCTGCCAGTCCATCTGGCTGCCCGATGCCTGCAGCGTTTTCTGCAGATGCGCGGCCAGCGCACGCGACAGCAGCTTCTTCTGCGCGTGATCCCAGTCGCGCGGATCATCCTCAAGCACGCTATAGGCCTGCAGATAGAGCCGCTGCTCGTGCGTGCCGAACAGGAACGGCTGATTCACGACCCGCACGTGAGTGCCGTTGGTCACCATTTCGTAGATCTTCTCGATGTCCTCGGGATACAGCCGGATGCAGCCGTGGCTCGAACGCAGGCCGACGCCATAGGGCTTGTTGGTACCGTGGATCAGAAAGCCGCGCCAGCCGAGGGTGAGTTCGAACTTGCCCAACGGATTGTCCGGGCCCGCCTCGACCACCGCCGGCAGCGCCTCGCCGTTGTCATTGAAGTGATCCTTGCGTAGCGCGACCGAGGGACGCCAGATCGGATCCTTGACATGGCTGACGACGGCGGTCACGCCCTGCGGCGTGGACCAGCCGACCTTGCCGATACCGATCGGATGCGTATAGACGATTTGCGGCTCGCCTTTCTTGTGCGGTGGAAAGTAATACAGGCGCATCGCGGCAATGTTGATGACGATGCCATCGCGCGGCGCATCCGGAAGCACGAAACGCGTCGGCACGACGATGCTGCGGCCGGCCCCCGGAAGCCAGGGGTCGACGCCCGGATTGGCGCGCACCATCTCCTCGTAGCCGACGTTGAAGCGGCGCGCGATATCCGACAGCGTGTCTTCCTGCGAGGCGAGGGTGATCTGCACCTCGCCGACGACGTTATCGTCGGCATTGGTCAGCGTGAACTTGTGGGTGTCGAGCGGTTCGGCAAGCTGGGGCGCGGGCGGCGGCGGCGGTGCTTCGATGACCGGGGCCGGCTTGGGCACCGGCTGCGAACCGATCAAGGCGCAGCTCGCCAGCGCGGCGAGAGCGGCCACCATGGCCAGCACTGATGCGCTCCGCGAGGCCCACGCCAGCGGCCGTCGGTGATGGGCTTGACTATCGGTTTTGCGACTCACGCGACCGATTCTAGAGGAGTATCGGCTGATTGGGCAGTTCGTTGGTCCCCGAGCCGCCGGCCGGAAAATGCTGGCCCAGCAATCGCGCTACCGCAGCCACGGCGACGCTTGAGCCTTGCGCATAACGGCCCGCGCGGTAGTGCACTTCGACCTCGCGGCACACCGCCTGCCATTCCGCCTCGCTCACGCGCGCGCTGATACCGCGGTCGGCCAGGATTTCCACCGCGCGATCGGCACGCAGCACGTAGATCAGCACGCCGTTGTTGGCATGCGTATCCCAGATGCGCAGATGGGCGAACACCTGCAGCGCCCGTGCGCGCGGCGTCACGTCGTGCCACAGCGCCGACAGCGGCAGTGCGGTCTCGACCACGAAGCGTATCTCACCGGAATGCTGTGCCTCGGCGGTGCCGATCGCCGCTTCAATCTGCGCCAGCACGGCGGGCGAAAACAGCGCGCGGGTGCGCACCGCGGTACTGAACAGGTGCCGGCACAGGCGTTCGAACTTGTTCATCACCAGCTTCCCGACGCGCCGCCGCCGCCGAAGCCGCCGCCGCCGCCGCTGAAACCCCCGCCGCCACCACCGCCGAAGCCCCCGCCCAGGCCGCCGCCAAGACCGGCGAATGGGCCGCCAAAGCGGCCACCACCCGAACTCCAGCCACCGCCGGACGCGCCCAAGAGCAGCGCCAGCAGACCCGAGACGATGGCGGCGCCAATGGCGATGCCGAGCACCTGCGTCAGCAGGAATACCACCAGTCCGACGGCGCCGCCGCTCAACACGGCGCCGCCGGTGCGGCCGAACATCGCGCGCAGAATGCTCGAGCCGAACAGCAGGCCAAAGAACAGAAACGGCAGGAAGTTCCAATTGCGCGCGCCGCGGTGCTGCCAGGTTCGATCGGGCGGCGGCAGCTGCTCGCCGTCGATCAGACGCGTCATCTGATCGACTCCGGCGCTGATCGCGGCGAAGAACTGCCCCTGGCGCAGCAGCGGCACCATGGTGTCTTCGATGATGCGGTTGGAGGCCGCGTCGGTAAGCACGCCCTCCAGACCATAGCCATTCTCGATCCGAAGCTTGTGATCGTCCTTGGCGAGGATCAGCAGTGCGCCGTCATCTACTTTTTTCCGCCCCAGCTTCCAGGCGTCGGCCACACGGATCGAATACTGCTCGATCTGCTCGGGCTGGGTCGTGGGCACCAGCAACACTGCGATCTGCACGCCCTTGCGCGCCTCGAAGTCCGCCAGCTTCTGCTCCAGCTCGGCCTGTTGACCGGCGGTCAACGTTCCGGTCACATCGGTGACGCGCGCCTCGAGCTTCGGCACCGGCTGCAGCGCCTGCGCGCCGGCGACGCTGAGCGCTGCGCCGAGAACCAGCGCCGTCGCAGCCATCAGCAGGCGCATTGCGGATTCCCTGGTGAATGACGGGCGGTGGCGTCGGTGGTGCGGCGCTCGACGCGCTCGCGCCTTACTTCGGCGGCGCGCCAGCGGGCGCCGGTGCACTTGCGGGTGCGGTGCCGCTACCGAAGTCCACGGTCGGAGGCCGCGAGATCTCGGCCTCGTTCTGCACCGTGAAGTTCGGCTTCACCGCATACTTGAAAATCATCGCGGTCAGATTGGTCGGGAACGAGCGCAGGGTTACGTTGTATTGCTGCACTGCCTGGATATAGCGATTGCGCGCCACCGTGATGCGATTCTCGGTGCCCTCGAGCTGGGCCTGCAGATCGCGAAAATTCTGATCCGATTTCAGCTGCGGATAATTCTCGCTGACCGCGATCAGGCTCTTCAGGGCCTGCGACAGCTGGCCCTGCGCGGCTTCAAATTTCTGAAACGCCTGCGGGTCATTGACCAGTTCCGGAGTCGCCTGAATGGTGCCGACCTTGGCACGCGCCTCGGTGACGCCGATCAGAACCTTCTGCTCCTGGGCCGCAAAACCCTTGACGGTGTTGACCAGGTTCGGCACCAGGTCGGCACGGCGCTGATACTGGTTGACCACTTCCGACCAGGCCGCCTTGACCGCCTCATCCTGCTGCTGAATCTGGTTGTAGCCACAGCCGCTCGCCAGCAGTGCGCCGGCAAATATCAAACAAACCTTGAGCGTGCGCATTCGAATCAGGCCTCCGCGAGCGACGGTGCCGCTTACAATGGCGGCGCGTCTGGGGTTTTCAACAGCTGTCGCGGAAACTTTACACGATCAGCGGCCGCAGGATAGTAGCGGCGTGGAAACGGCGGCAGCGTTCGGGGGAGGGGGAAAAAAAACGCCCCGGCGTCTAGCCAGGGCGAGTGAAGCGGGCTTACCTGCTCTTTCAGTGCAGCCCGCCCAGGGGATTCAACGCGCGGCGACAGCCGCCGATCATCGAAGCCTAGGCGGCTTGCCTGACGGCCGCTGTGAGCTGCTGCACAGTTCGACACCGGCGGCCTGAGCAGAGATAAAATAGTAGGGATTTCAAGGAATTGGCGCATGGGCCGTTTTCGTCTTCCGCCGCAAGCGGGCTCGAAGTACATCACCGCCGCCGGCGCTGCGCGGCTGCGTGCCGAACTCGATGAGCTGTGGCGTCGCGAGCGCCCGCAGGTAACCGCCGCGGTTGCCGCCGCCGCGGCGCAGGGCGATCGCTCCGAGAACGCCGAATACAGCTATGGCAAACGCCGGCTGCGCGAGATCGATCGGCGCGTACGCTTCCTGCGCGCGCGTCTGGACGGCATCGTGGTCGTCGATCAGCCTCCGGGGGATCGCCAGCGGGTGTTCTTCGGCGCCCGCGTCACGCTCAAGACCGAAGGCGGCCAGCAGTTGCACTATCGCATTGTCGGCCCGGACGAGTTCGACATGGCCAGCGATTACATCAGCATGGACGCGCCGTTGGGAAAAATCCTGCTCGGGCGGCGGGTGCACGAGGAGGTCTCGCTGGAGCTTGCCACTGGCACCCAGCGTTACATCATCGTCGCAGTTGACTACACCGATATCGCCTAGAAGGCCGGTCAGCTTACGCGCACGTTCTTGAACTGCCAGGGGTCGCTCTGATCGAGATCCTCGGGAAACAGCCGTTCACGATCGCTCAGTGGCGTCCAGTCCGTGTACTGCCCGACCACCGGCCCCAGGTAGGGCCTGCATATCGCAAGGTTGCGGCGGAAATCCATGTCTTCGGGTTCGGTGATGCCGTTATTCGGATTTTCCATCGCCCAGACCATGCCCGACAGCACGGCGATCGTGACCTGCAGGCTGGTGGCATTGTTGTACGGAGCCAGCGCGCGCGCCTGATCCACGGACAGCTGCGAACCGTACCAGTAGGCATTTTTCTTATGGCCGGCCAGCAGGACTCCGAGCTC
>DATNNU010000251.1:0-12858 GCA_035601675.1 Steroidobacteraceae bacterium
CTCGATCACCCGGGCATCGCGCAGCGTGGCCGGCAGCGCCACCGCACTGGCGTCGCTGAACAGCACTTCGGTCAGGCCGGCGCGCGCCCCCTGCGGCGCGCGCGCGTAGCCGCGCAGCACCAGATTGACAGCGCCGGCGGCCTGCTCGCATTGCACCGCGCCGGCGAACGCGATCAGCTCGCACCTGCTCGAATCGAGCGCGCTCAAGCCGCAGCGTCCAGGTCCCAGAGCGTCAGTGACCGATCGCGCTTGACCCACATGCCGCAGCCGATCGGGCGGAAGGCAGACGACAACTCGCGCCGGTACCAGCTGCCGGGCCGCAGACCCGGGATCCGGTGGGTGCGGCTTTGGTCGCAGTTGTCACGCCAGTCCGCGCGCGTCAGCGCGCCGAAATACAGCGCGCCGCGGCACAGCCGCGCCAGGTTGGCGATCGCGCGCTGCGCCTGTGCAACGGACAGGTATTGCAGCACGTCATAGCAGATCACGAGGTCGAAGCGCTCCCGGGTGCGGAAGGTTTCGATCGAGCCCTGCTGCCAGCCATAGCGCTGGCACAGGTAGTCGCTGAGCTCGAGGCCGGTGTAGCTGGAGCGCTGCAGCTGCTGTAGCAGCGGCGTACGCAGCAGACCGACGCCGCAACCGGCATCCAGGATCTTGGCTACCGGCAAGCCGATATAGTCCACACAGCCGGTGATCAGCCGCGCCCGGGCACGCATTTCCGTCCGGGTCGTCACGGCGGTGCGCCGATTGAAGTAGAAGCGCTGGTAATAGGCTCGGTCAAAGGCCATTCATCGATCCGGCGCGCTCGCTCATGTACTATGGGAACCCCCATTGTACCGGCCGGACGGCACGCCCCGACAGGCTTTCAGACCTAGCCTGCAGCCCTGATCATCCCGATGAGCACACCGCAACCAAAACCCACGGTGCGCAGCCGCGCGCCCGCCGTCGGCTTCGTCAGTCTCGGCTGTCCCAAGGCCCTGGTTGACACCGAGCGGCTGATCACCGAGCTCAAGACTCGCGGCTATGCGATTGCCGCTGGCTACGCCGATGCCGACCTGGTGGTGGTCAATACCTGCGGCTTTATCGACGCCGCGATCGATGAATCGCTGCAGGCGATCGGGGAAGCGTTGCAGCACAACGGCCGCGTACTGGTAACCGGCTGCCTCGGAGCCAATCCGCAGCGCATTCTCGAGCGGCACCCCAAAGTCCTGGGCGTCACCGGCCCGCATGCCTACGAGCGCGTGATCGCGGCGGTCAACGCGCATCTGCCGCAACCGCACGATCCGTTCATCGATCTGGTGCCGCCGCAGGGCATACGGCTCACGCCGCGCCACTATGCGTACCTGAAAATCTCAGAGGGCTGCAACAATCGCTGCAGCTTCTGCATCATCCCCGCGCTGCGCGGCGCACTGGTCAGTCGAGCGCTCGATGACGTGATGCGTGAAGCCGAGGCGCTGGTGCGCGCCGGCGTCAAGGAACTGCTGGTCATCTCGCAGGACACCAGCGCCTACGGCAGCGACATCCGCTACCGCGAGGCGAGTTGGCGCGGCGAGCGGTATGAAAGCCGATTCCTCGATCTGGTGCGCGCGCTGGGCGCCCTGGGCGTCTGGGCGCGGCTGCATTACGTCTACCCCTATCCGCATGTCGACGCGATCATTCCGTTGATGAGCGAGCACGGCGTGCTGCCGTACCTCGATATCCCGTTCCAGCATGCCAGTGCCGCGGTGCTCAAGCGCATGCGCCGGCCGGCGCATGCCGAGAACACGCTGCGCCGTATCGAGTCGTGGCGCGCGCAGCGGCCGGACCTGACGCTGCGCAGCACCTTTATCGTCGGTTTTCCCGGCGAGACAGACGCCGAATTCGATCAACTGCTGAGCTGGCTCGATGCCGCCGGGCTCGATCGCGTCGGCTGTTTCAAGTATTCGCCGGTCGAGGGCGCCGCGGCCAACGCGATTGCCGAGGCGGTGCCGGATGAGGTCAAGGACGAACGCTATCAGCGCTTCATGCACAAGGCCGGCGAGATCAGCAGCGCGCGGCTGGCGGCGCGCGTCGGACAGAACTGTCGCGTACTGATCGATGCGATCGAGGACGGCGTCGCGATCGCGCGCAGCGCCGGCGACGCGCCCGAGATCGACGGCGTGGTGCGAATTGGCGCCGCCGCCGGATTAAAGGTGGGGGAATTCGCCGCGGTCGAAATCACCGCCGCCGGCACCTACGATCTGCAAGCCCGGCGCACCGCCATATAGTTGACTGAGGCAACTATATTGGCGAGACTCGCCGCATCGTCTGGCGAGGTAGCATCTGTATGCCGGTGTCAGCCCAACAGATCGGCCTGGTACGCGCATTCAATCGCGACTACACGCGCCGCATCGGGGTACTGCGCGATGGATTGCTCGACAGTGCGTATTCGCTGACCGAAGTGCGGGTCATGTACGAGCTCGCCCACCGCCGCGGCGTCGGCGCGGCGCAACTGGCCGCCGATCTGGAACTGGATCGTGGCTACCTGAGCCGCCTGCTCAAACGTTTCGAGCGCGCCGGGCTGCTGCGGCGCCAAGCCTCGAGCAAAGACGCCCGGCGCCAGCACCTCGCCCTGACGGCGGCGGGCCGCAAGGCATTTGCCCCGCTCGAGCGCCGCTCGCAGCAGCAGGTGCGACGAATGCTGTCGGGGCTGGATCCGGTGCGGCGGCACGTGGTGCTCGAGGCGATGCAGGCGATTCAGATGAACTTTGCCGCGCCGCAGCCGCCGTCGCGGATCGGCTTTCGCAGCCAGCGCACCGGCGACATGGGCTGGGTGATTGCGCGCCACGGCGAACTGTATGCGTCTGAATTCGGCTGGAACGAGGAATTCGAAGCGCTGGTGGCGAAGATCGCGGCCGAATACGTGCAGAAATTCGATGCCGCCCGCGAACGCTGCTGGATCGCCGAGCGCGGCGGCAGGCGGCTCGGTTGCATCTTTCTGGTGGCCGCTGGCCGCCGGACCGCGAAGCTGCGATTGCTGCTGGTGGAACCGGAGGCACGCGGCGCGGGTCTCGGTCGCGAACTGATCGCCCGATGTGTGCAGTTCGCGCGCGCTGCCGGCTATCGGCGCATCGTGCTTTGGACGCAGCAGAGCCTGTCGGCGGCGCGGCGGTTGTACATCCAGGCCGGATTCGCGAAGACCGCGGAACGGCCGCACCATAGTTTCGGCCACGATCTGGTGGGCGAGACCTGGGAACTGGCGCTGTAGCGTTTCAGCGGCAGCGGAGCGAAAGCTAAGAGTCAGCGGCGCGCTTCGGCGGCGGTGCGGGCGGCGCCTGCAGTGGCGGCGGACTTACGTTCGAGGTGCTCGAAGCTTGTGGGGCGCTGGCGGCCGGGCTGTCGGCATTCTGCTTCGCTTCCATGGCCGGACGTTCGACGGTGATCCACACCGCAAGATCCCAGGCATTGTGGATGCCGATGAACAGCAGCGTCAGCGCGGTGGCGCCAATGATATAGAGCGCCGGGCCCGGTTGCCGCATGGCCCACACGCCGGCCACCAGCAGCGCCAGATAGCACAGCGAGGGCAACACGGCGTTCCAGAGCCAGTCCGCGAACACTGGCTGGTACTCGCGCCGACCGCGGTACATACGATAGGTCGTTGTGCCGCCGTAGGCGGCAAGGATTGCTGCGCTAACGGTGACGCAGACCGACAGACTGATGGCGGTCTGTCCCGGAATGCACAGCAACGCGGAGATCCACAATGCCGAACCAAAATGCATCACGACCGGCGTGATAAAGGTGCGCAAACCCGACAGCCGCACCACGTGAGCGTCGGATGCCAGTGCGATCACGACAAACGTGAGACCCGTCAGGCCGGCCGCAGAGGATCCGACGATGACGTAGAAATTGTTCCATCCATCCACCGGCGGCAACGCAGCGGGCATTCATCGATTGTAACGCCTGGCGGCCATAATCGGCCGATTCCAGTGCCGAGCGCCGATGAGCACATTTAAGGTCAAGGGCCGCGAGGTATCGGCGGACGGTCTGGCCGATAGGCCGCTGCTGTGGGCATTGCGCGACGAGATCGGTCTGACCGGAACCAGGTACGGCTGCGGCATGACGTGCCATCAGCCGAGAAGTCGACCGGCGTCGCAGAGCCCGGCACCGCGCCGATCGCAGTCGCGGTAGCGAACGCACTTTTCGCCGCCACCGGCAAGCGCATCCGCAAGCTGCCGATCGCCGATCAGCTGAGTGCCTGAGCAGCTGGCCTGAAAGCCCACAACCGCGCCGTGGTCGCATAGATCTGATCTATCATTTCTTTCCAATCTATCAATTTGTGTCTGTGCGCGCTGCGTCCTAGAGTCGCTCGTCATACGCAGCGCACAGGATCTCGCCATGAGCAACCAGGGTCAGACTCTCACCACCTCCGCCGGCGCACCGGTGCCGGACAATCAGAACAGCTTGACGGCTGGCCCGCGCGGACCGCTGCTGGTGGCTGATCACCAGCTGTTCGAGAAGCATGCCCATTTCAACCGCGAACGTATCCCCGAGCGCGTCGTGCACGCGAAGGGCTCGGCTGCTTACGGCACATTGACGATCACCGGGGACATCACCCGCTACACACGTGCCAAGGTCTTTGCCGTCGGTAGCAAGACGCCCTTGTTGCTGCGCTTCTCCACCGTGGCTGGCGAGCGGGGTGCCGCCGATGCCGAACGCGACGTGCGCGGCTTTGCCATCAAGTTCTATACCGAGGAGGGCAACTGGGACCTGGTGGGCAACAACACCCCGGTGTTCTTCGTGCGCGACCCGTACAAGTTCCCGGACTTCATCCACACGCAGAAGCGCGATCCGCGTACCAATATGCGCAATGCCATTGCCATGTGGGATTTCTGGTCGCTGTCCCCGGAGTCGTTGCACCAGGTCACGATCCTGATGAGCGACCGCGGCCTGCCGGCGAGCCTGCGCCACATGCATGGCTTTGGCAGCCACGCGTTCAGCTTCTGGAACAGGGCTGGCGAGCGCCATTGGGTCAAATTCCACTTCAAGACCCGGCAGGGGATTCAGAATTGGAGCAACGAGCAGAGTGCGAAGATCATTGGCGAGGACCGCGAGTCGCATCAGCGCGACCTGTACCAGGCCATAGAGCGTAGGGAGTTTCCGCGCTGGACGATGTACGTGCAGATCATGCCGGAGGCGGATGCGGAAAAGACCCGCTACAACCCGTTCGACCTCACCAAGGTGTGGCCACACAAGGACTATCCGCTAATCGAGGTCGGCGTCCTGGAACTCGATCGAAACCCGGACAACTATTTCGGCGACGTGGAGCAGTCCAGCTTTTCCCCGGCCAACGTCGTGCCGGGTATCGGTCACAGCCCGGACAAGATGTTGCAATTTCGTATCTTCTCCTACGCCGATGCGGCCCGTTATCGCTTGGGTGCCAATCACGAGCAACTGCCGGTAAATCGTCCCCGCTGCCCGGTACACAACTACTTCCGCGACGGCCAGGTGCGATTTGATGGCAACGGCGGCGGTAGCGTCAACTACGAGCCGAACTCCCTGGGCGGCCCGGTTCAGGATTCATCGGTAAAGGAGCCGCCGCTGAGGATTTCCGGTGACGCCGACCGCTACGATCACCGCGACGGTAACGACGACTACACCCAGGCCGGAGACCTGTTCCGCCTGATGAGCGCGGATCAGCAGCGGCAGCTGTTCAGCAATATCGCCGCGGCGATGAAGGGCGTGCCAGAAGAGATCGTGCGCCGCCAACTTGCTCACTTTGCGAAGGCGGACACCGCTTATGCGGCCGGTGTCGCGACGGCACTCGGATTGAACAGGTGACGGGGCCGGGCGAGCGTAACGTCGCCAATGAAGCGCAAGCCGCCGACCCGTGCATCGAACCCACCACGCCATGGCGTGGCACGGGTCATTTCCAAGCTGGGCCTGGGCTCACGCCGCCAGGCGGCGCAATGGGTGCGCGACGGGCGCGTGCGGGTGAACCAACGTGTAGTGCGGGACGCCGAGTTTCCGGTGCGGCAGGGCATCGACCATATCGATATCGAAGGCCAGCAGCCGACAGCCGCGGTGCGACTGGTGCTGATGCTGAACAAGCCGCGCGGCCTGGTCACCACGACCAGCGACGAGCATGGTCGCGATACGGTTTACGCCTGCTTCGCCGGCGCGGCTTTGCCTTGGCTGGCGCCGGTCGGACGGCTCGACAAGGCCAGTGAAGGCCTGCTGCTGTTCAGTAACGACCCCGCGTGGGCTGCCCGGATCACCGACCCTAAGTCCGGACCGGACAAGACCTACCATGTCCAGATCGACCGCTTGCCGTCGGCGGAATTGCTGCGGCAACTCGAGGGCGGTGTGGTGCTCGACGGGGAACCCCTGAGCGCCAAGTCGGTGCGCTGCCTGCGCACCGGGCACAAGAACGCGTGGCTGGAGATCGTGCTCGATGAGGGCCGCAATCGGCAGATCAGGCGATTGCTGGCGGCCTTCGATATTGTCGTGCTGCGTGTCGTGCGCGTGGCGCTGGGTCCGCTGTTGCTGGGCGAACTACCGAAAGGTCAGTGGCGCAAGCTCACCGGGCAGGAGATCGACTCGCTGTGAGCAAGCGTATCGGGCCGCTGTTGACTGTGCCGGTACACGAGGCGTTGCTCGCTGCCCGCAGCGCCGGCGCGAGCACGGCCAGCTGCTCGCTGGATCTCGATCGCTCCACGACCACGGTCGAAATGCGCGCCGACGGATGGATCTGGGATGGCCACCGGTTCCCGTTTCTGCAGCGCTGCAAGGACAGAACGATCTACCACTGGGCGGACGCCGGCTTTCAGCCGGTGGCGCGTTTCACCACCTCTCTGATCAAGCTCGTCCCGACGCCATGGGGACCGCCGACGTTTGAAATCGATGGCATCAAAATGTTGCCCACGGCGCGCGTCTCGCCCTACGCGGATGCCGAACGCAAAGTCAGTCTGATTGCGCCGCGCGGCAAGCTTATCCTGGACACCTGCGGCGGCCTTGGCTATTTCGCCGCCTGGTGTTTGCGCGCGCAGGCCTCGCACGTGTATTCGTACGAAAGCAATCCCGATGTGATCTGGCTGCGCAGCCTCAATCCCTGGTCGCCTGACAATCGTTGGGTGCCTGAAACCAGCGCTGCATTGACGTTAGTGAGGGCGGATATTGCCGAGCAGATCGCGACCATGCCGGCCCAGTCGGTCGATGCGATCCTGCACGACCCGCCGCGTTTCGGCATCGCCGGAGAACTCTACTCACAGGCGTTCTACAACCAACTGGCTCGGGTTCTGAAGCGTCGGGGCAAGCTGTTTCATTACACCGGCACCCCCAACAAGCTCAGCAGCGGACGTGATGTGCCCAATGAGGTGACGGCTCGATTGCGCCGTGCCGGGTTTGCCACGGAGTTGAATGGTGACGGCGTATTGGCGGTGAAGACAAGAAGCGTATAACGCGAAGTTTCGCCGCCACCGATCATCAGGCCAGTCCTGGTAACGACATCAGCGATCGCGCCTAATTAAACGCAGCGTTTGGTAAGTTCTAATCGGCGCCAATTTCCGTATAGTTAGTCTCAGGACAACCTATGGCAAGAAAGCTCGCACACTCGTGTGGGCTTTGTTGCACTTTAGCTGAGCGCAGGAATGTACGGCGATGATTGTAGAGTACACACGATACAAGATCGCCGAACCGACACGCGACGCTTTTGAGGCCGCCTATCATAAGGCCGCGCAATCCCTCGCTGCTTCCGGATATTGTCTGGCTTATGAGCTTTCTCAATGCAAGGAAGATGCAGAGCATTATGTACTTAGAATCGAGTGGGACTCGGAAGAGGGGCACATGAAGGGCTTTCGTTCCAGTGCAGAATTCAAAGCCTTCTTCGCGATTGTGCAACCCTACGTCAAAGACATCGAGGAGATGCGGCACTACCATGTGCTGACTGCGTACAATAAATAAGCGCAACGCACGCGTTAACCGCCGGCTGCCGCGCTCAAATGGCTTCTACTCGACGGTGACACTCTTGGCGAGGTTGCGCGGCTGGTCGACGTCGGTGCCCTTGAGAATGGCGACGTGGTAGGCCAACAGCTGCAGCGGGATGGTGTAGACGATCGGCGCCTGAAAATCGGCGACGTGCTTTGGCATCTGGATCACGTGGACGCCATCGCTGGACTCGACACCGGCATCCGGGTCGGCAAACACGTACAGCTCGCCGCCGCGTGCCCGCACTTCCATCAGATTGGACTTGAGCTTCTCGAGCAGCTCGTTATTCGGTGCCACCGCCACCACCGGCATGTCGGCATCGACCAGGGCCAGCGGTCCGTGCTTGAGCTCGCCGGCGGCGTAGGCCTCGGCGTGAATATAGGAGATTTCCTTCAGCTTGAGGGCGCCCTCCATCGCAATCGCGTGCATCGTGCCGCGACCGAGGAACAGCGCGTGGTGGCGGTCGGCAAAGTGCAGCGCCAGCCGGTGTATCACCGGATCGAGTTCGAGCGTCTTTTCGAGCAGCGATGGCAGCTCGATCAGGCGCGTGACCAGTGTTCGTTCGCGCTCCGGATCCGAGGTGTTGTGGCGCGCCAGCGCGATGGTCAGCATCGACAGCGCCGTGAGCTGCGTAGTGAAGGCCTTGGTCGAGGCGACGCCGATCTCCGGGCCGGCGCGCGTGAGCATCACCAGCTCGCATTCGCGCACCAACGAACTTTCGGGCGAGTTGCAGATGGCGAGCGTTGACAGATAGCCGTTCCGTGTCGCCATGCGCAGCGCGGCCAGCGTATCGGCCGTCTCACCCGACTGCGAGATCGAAACAAACAGTGAATTCTTCGGTACTACCGGATTGCGGTAGCGGTACTCGCTCGCGATTTCCGTCCTGCAGGGCATACGGCAGATCTGCTCGATGAGATAACTCGCCACCACGCCGGCGTGATAGCTGGTGCCGCAGGCCACGATATGCACCGCTTCGACGCGCTCGAACACCGCGGCCGCGGCCGGCCCGAAGGCGGCTTCAAGCAGCCGCCCGTTCGCGACCCGTTCCTGCAGCGTATTGCCGACCGCACGCGGCTGCTCATGAATCTCCTTGAGCATGAAGTGCCGGTAGGGGCCCTTCTCAGCGGCATCGGCCGTCAGTTCGCTTTCCTTGATCGGCCGATCGGCGCTGTTGCCCTCACGATCGATCACGCGCACGCCGTTGCGCTGGATTTCCGCCACATCGCCCTCGTCGAGGAACATGAATCGACGGGTCACCGGCAACAGCGCGGCGACGTCGGAGGCAACAAAGTTCTCCTCCACGCCGAGGCCCAGCACCACCGGGCAACCCACGCGCGCGGCAATGATCCGATCCGGATCGCCTTCGCTGACGATCGCCAGCGCATAGGCGCCCTCGAGCTCGGCCACGGTCGCACGTACCGCCTTGAACAGGTCGCCCAGCTTTGTCAGATTGAAATGAACGCGGTGCGCGACCACCTCGGTGTCGGTCTCGGAGCTGAACTGGTAGCCGGCGAGCTTCAAGTCCTCGCGCAGCTCCTCGTAGTTCTCGATAATTCCATTGTGGACAATCGCCAGGCCATCGCGTGACACGTGCGGATGGGCATTGCGCTCGCTGGGTACGCCGTGCGTGGCCCAGCGCGTGTGCGCAATGCCGACGCGGCCGACGATCGGCATCTGCGCCAGTGCCTGTTCGAGCGCACGCACTTTGCCGACCGTACGCAGGCGTTGCAGATGACCGGCTGCGTCGAGCACGGCGATTCCGGCCGAGTCATAGCCGCGGTATTCGAGCCGCTTCAGGCCTTCGATCAGGATCGGAACGATATTCCGATCGGTGACGCCGCCGACTATTCCGCACATGACTTAAGGGCTTCCTTCTGTTTGCAATCAGGCCTTCGGCGGGTTCTTGCGTGGCCGCTGCCATTGCTCGAGCGTGACCTGGCGGGATCTGGCCAGGGTCAGCTTGTCGGCTGGCGCATTCTCGGTGATGGTGGAGCCGGCGCCGATGGTCGCGCCGTCGCCGATCTTCACCGGGGCGACCAGCATCGCCCCTGAGCCGATAAAAGCGCCGTTGCCGATCTCGGTGCGCCACTTATTCGCACCGTCGTAGTTGCAGGTGATCGAGCCGGCGCCGACATTGACCGCGCTGCCGACCTGGGAGTCGCCGACGTAGCTCAGGTGATTCACCTTGCTGCCGGCGCCGATCTCGCTGTTCTTGATCTCGACGAAGTTGCCAAGATGCACGCCATTGGCGATACGCACTTTCGGGCGCATGCGCGTGAAGGGCCCGATCTGGCAGTCGCTGCCGATCTGCGCATCCTGCAGTACGCAGTTCGCGTACAGCACCGTGCGCGCACCGACCGCGACGTTCTTGAGCACGCAGTTCGGGCCGATACGAACGCCGTCGGCGAGCTCCACCGGACCTTCGAGCACCACGTTGACATCGAGCAGCACGTCGCGGCCAACCGTGATCGGACCGCGCAGATCGATGCGCGCCGGATCGATCAGCGTCACCCCCTGGGCCATCAATTGCCGCGCGCGCCGGCGGCGGCACTCCGCTTCGGCAAGCGCGAGCTGCAGCCTGTCATTCACTCCCTGCACTTCGGCGGCGTCGGCGGCTTCGACGGTCGCGATGCGCAGCTTCTGCTGCACCGCCATGCCGACGATGTCGGTAAGGTAGTACTCGCGCTGGGCGTTGCGCGGCTTGAGGCGCGCGAGCCAAGCCTTGAGGAAGCGAGCGCTTGCCACCAGCACCCCGGTGTTGACCTCGTGGATCCGCCGCTGCTTCGCATTGGCGTCGCGTTCTTCGACGATCCGCCGCAGCTCACCGCGCGCGTCGCGCACCACCCGGCCATAGCCGCTCGCGTCTGCGAGTTGCGCGGTCAGCAGCGCGACGCCGTGCGCGTCCGAACGGGCGACCAGTCCGCGCAGCGTATCGGCAAGCAGCAGCGGCACATCGCCGTACAGCACCAGCACCTGATGCGCGTCCGGAATCTCCGGCATCGCCTGCTGCAGGGCATCCCCGGTCCCGAGCTGTTCGGACTGCAGCGACCAGCGCAGCCGGCCGTCGTCGAACAGTTCCCGTACACGCTCGCCGCCGTGTCCATAGACGACGTGGATCGACATCGGCGCAAGGCTTGCGGCCAGATCGAGGACATGCGAGAGCATCGGGGTTCCGGCCAGCGGCTGCAGCACTTTTGGAATGTCTGACTGCATCCGCTTGCCCTGGCCGGCAGCCAGGATGACGATTGACAGCGGTGCGGTCGTCGGTGCGGCCGGTAGCGGGGCCTTGGATTGCTTGCGCGGCATCGCGAAATTGTATCAGTTTGACCGATTCGGACGCGGCCTAGGCCGCTTTAGATGCGTGCATGCGTTCGCATCATGGCCGGCGAGATGCCGGGCCGGAATCAACTGGATTGTGTGACGCACCGCTCAAATTAGCCCCGCGACCAGATTTGCAATATGCGGCAGCGGAGGACTGTAACAGCGGACTGGTCTTCAGCCTTTGATCTTGCGCAACCTTTCGATCATTTTAAGCTGTGCAATGGCGCGGGCGAGTTCCGCCAGCGCTTCGGCCTGGGTGATCTTGTCGAGCTGGCCGGCGAGGGCCTGCTCGGCGCGCTGCCTGGCGGCCACCGCCGCCGCTTCATCGAGATCCTTGGCGCGTGTCGCAGTGTCGGCCAGCACCGTGACCTTCTTGGGCTGGATCTCGAGCGCGCCGCCGCCGACATAGAAGGACAGCTCGGCGCCCTCGGGCGGCCGCACGCGCACCTCACCGGGCTTGAGCAACGTCAGCAGCGGCGCATGCCGCGGCGTGACACCGATCTCGCCCTCGGACGCCGGCAGAAACACCATGCGCGCGGGCCCGGAGAAGATCTCCCCTTCGGCGCTGACGATGTCGACGTGGATGGTATTCATTACTGCAGCGTCTTGGCTTTCTCGACCGCTTCATCGATGGCGCCGACCATGTAGAAGGCCTGCTCCGGCAACGAATCGAATTGGCCTTCGATGATACCTCTGAAGCCGCGGATGGTCTCCTTGAGCGGAACGATCTTGCCGTCCTGGCCGGTGAACACCTTGGCGACGTTGAACGGCTGCGACAGGAAGCGCTGTACCTTGCGCGCCCGGAACACCGACAGCCGATCCTCTTCGGACAGCTCGTCCATGCCCAGGATCGCGATGATGTCCTGCAATTCCTTGTACCGCTGCAGTACCGCCTGCACGGCGCGCGCGGTGTCGTAGTGCTCCTCGCCGACCACTAGCGGATCGAGCTGGCGGCTGGTGGAGTCGAGCGGGTTGACCGCCGGGTAAATGCCAAGGGCTGCGATCTGGCGATCGAGCACGACGGTCGCATCCAGGTGAGCAAAGGTGGTCGCGGGCGACGGATCGGTCAGGTCGTCGGCGGGCACGTACACGGCCTGTATCGAGGTGATCGAGCCGGTCCTAGTGGACGTGATGCGCTCCTGCAGCACACCCATCTCTTCGGCGAGGGTCGGCTGGTAACCCACCGCAGAGGGCATGCGACCCAGCAGCGCCGAGACTTCGGTGCCGGCCAGCGTGTAGCGATAGATGTTGTCGATGAAGAACAGAATGTCGCGCCCGCGGCCGCTGGCCTGCTTCTCATCGCGAAAATATTCGGCCATCGTCAGGCCGGTGAGCGCGACCCGCAGACGATTGCCGGGCGGCTCGTTCATCTGGCCGTAGACCATGGCGACCTTGGAATTCCCCAGCGTGTCCTTGTCGATGACGCCGGACTCGATCATCTCGTGATAAAAATCGTTGCCCTCGCGCGTGCGCTCGCCGACACCGGCGAATACCGACAGGCCGGAATACTGTTTGGCGATGTTGTTGATGAGCTCGAGCATGTTCACGGTCTTGCCCACGCCGGCGCCGCCGAACAGCCCCACCTTGCCGCCCTTGGCG
>DATNNU010000252.1:0-12427 GCA_035601675.1 Steroidobacteraceae bacterium
GACGTCATTCCTAACGAGGGTGACCCGGCCGAGCTGGCGCCGAGGGTGGCCGCGCTGCATCAGAAATATCGGGCGCTCGCAGCCACCGCGCAGGCCTCCACGCCCGGCCGATGACCGCCAGGGCGTTTACGGGCGGCGAGCGCCTCAAGCACAATAGCTGCATGCCCGATCCCGCGACCGTACCGGAAGCAGCCCCGGAGCCCTCGATCTTCGAGCAGCCGCTGAATGAGCGCATGCGCACCTTCCTGCGGCTGGATTTTCTATACAGCCAGGCGGTCTACCACAACGAGATAGCCAGCCCGTGGGGCAGCCGCGCCGCCGTTGGCAGCCTGCTCGACATGCTGGCGATCCTGACCCGAGGCGATATCCGCAGCGACGTGGTCAAAGAGCTCGAGCGCCATCTGGCGCTGCTCAACGAGTTTCAGAACCGCCAGGGTATCGATGCAACGCGTCTGCGCGCTCTGCTGGGCAATCTCGCACGGCTGCGCTCGGAGTTGGGCGCCGTCGGGGGCTCGTGGCTGCAGCCGCTGAAGGATTCCGAATTTCTGGCCTCGATCAAACACCGTAGCGCCATCCCCGGCGGCACCTGTGAGTTCGACCTGCCGGATTACTTCTTCTGGCTCAATCAGCCGGCCGAGGCTCGTATCGAAGCCTTTGCCCGCTGGCTGGCACTGCTGCGCCCGCTGTGCGATGCCATCGCCGAACTGCTGTGGCTCACGCGACAGAACGGCCGCGCTCGCGACCAGGTGGCGGCTGGCGGTGTGTTCAATGTGACCTTCGACCGCGACGCCCCATTCCAGTTGCTGCGTATCTGCCTGCCTGCGGACAGCCCGCTGTATCCGGAAATCAGCGGCAGTCACTATCGCTGCAGCATGCGATTCCTGCAGTGGAACGGCATCGAGCAGCGCGCCACGCAGACCGAGGCGGCGGTCGCGTTCAGACTGGTCTGCTGCAGTTAGTCAAAGAGCGCCACGTGGCCCAGCGATTGCGGTGTCCCACCTGCCAGCGCGCGATTGAATGGTCGGATCAATTTCCGTACCGGCCGTTCTGCAGCGATCGCTGCCGCCTGATCGATCTCGGCGCGTGGCTGTCCGAAGAGCATGCCATCCCCGGCAACGCCGCCGAAGGCCCGGATGAGACGCCCGCGAGCGCAGCCGATCCCCGCGAGCGGTGACTGAAGCGGACCGACGCCGCTCGTTGGCACTGCGTCACATGATTTCGACGCGTGCGTGCATCGGGTCGCCCGATGGCGACAGATTCTCGGGTCGTCCAACGGCGACAGATTGCAGCCCGGGCCGTATCAATATGGAATGGACAATCAATAATCCAACGACGTCGTTCCGGCCCTTATGCGAAAACCCTGGTCCTCCCCACTGCTCAATGCAGCCGCAGCGGCGGTTTGTATGAGCTTAGTCGCCTGTGGCGGCGTCTCGGCCGACAGCGCGACCGGCGCTTCCGTCGCATCGTCCCTGAGCGTGGTGCCGTCAGGCACCGGCAGCAGCACGAGCAGCAGCTCGTCAGGCAGCCCCGCGAGCTCCTCCGGCACGACGGCGTCGTCGGGCAGGGGCTCCAGCAGCTCATCCAGCAGCTCGTCCAGCAGCTCGTCCAGCAGTTCCGGTAGCGGCCCGACCGCCGCAGGCGACTCGGCGGCAGCGCACCTGGCGGCCAAGCTCGGCATGCCGAATCGATTGCTGATCGGTCTGGGCTCCCAGGGTACGGCCGGCACGTTGTCCGCGGTGCTGTCGCAGAATCTGAAGCCGAGCATCTACGAGCGCTATGTAGGAGGCGTGGGGCCAGGGGACTGGACTACCTGGGACCATCCGGCCGGCGCCTATGTGAGTATCGTGACCGGCGAGGCGGACTCGCTCGGCGCAGTGCCGATGTTCACGCTCTATCAAATGGCCGCGAACGGCGATGGCAATCTCTCGGGCCTGGGCAGCAGCAGCTTCATGAGCGCTTACTGGGCCAACGTCAGACTGCTGTTCCAGCTGATCGGGGTTTTCGGCAAGCCCACCCTCGTCAATCTCGAGCCGGACTTCTGGGGTTACGCGCAGGGGCATGCCAGCGGCGGCGACCCCACCAAGCTGTTCGCCTACGTCAACAGCAATCCTGAGTGCGCGACGCTGTCCAACGACGTGGTTGGTATCGCAGGCTGCCTGATAGCGATGGCGCACAAATACGCGCCCAAGGCCTATCTGGGCTTTCCGCCCTCAGACTGGGGCGCGCCCAACAAACCCGCTGCCGTGATCGCGTTCATGAATGCGATCGGCGCGCAGCACGCCGATTTCATCGTCGCACAGACCCTGGATCGCGACGCCGGCTGCTTCGAAACCATGTCCAGCGCCTACAGCTGCAGCCGCAATAACTCCGCCAGCCGCTGGTATTGGGACGAGACCAACACCGCCACGCCGAATTACAGCCAGCACCTGGCCAAAATCCTGACTTGGCACCACGGCATCGGCGGATTGCCGGTGATCTGGTGGCAGACCCCGCTCGGTGTACCCTCAAGCACTCCAGGCGGCAGCGCGCATCATTTCCGCAATAACACCGAGCACTATTTTCTCACGCACGCGAGCGAGCTCACCGCGGTTGGCGGCCTGGGCGTCGTGTTTGGTACCGGCGAGAACCATCAGACCAACATCACTACCGATGGCGGCCAGTTCCAGGCGTTGAGCGGCGCGTATCTGGGAGCGCCGGCGGCGATCCCCTAGAGTTTGATCTTGCCGCCGCCGGGCAGCGGGCCCCCACCCGGCAGGCCGCCACCGACATCCGGTACGACGATGCGCGAGGAGGCCTCGCGCCGGTACTCGCGCGCCTCTTCAATCGCCTGATCCAGGGCTTCCTTGACCGCGGCGGGAAACTTGCTGACCGCGTCCTCGAGCGACTGCGCATCGATTTCAAAGCCCAGCGGCAATACGCCGGTCGGCGTCAGCAGCTGCGTCTGGCCCGAATACAGCACGCTGCGCGAGGGATCCGTATGCCCGTCCACCGTTACCGGCACCAGCCGTCGAATGGTGCCGGCCTTGCGATCGGTAAACATATCCTCGCGATACAGCCCGGCGCCATCGAGCTGAATATCCGGCAGTCCGCTGTCCTGGGCCATGTGCAATCACCTCATCGATGCAGAAAGTTCTTAGGCTCCGGCCGCCGCATTGAGCGCCTCAATGATCGGCCGATCGGCCGGCAACAGCCCCTGTGCAGCAAGCTCCGCGGCCGCCACCCACTTGAGCGCCTGGGCCTCTAGAGCAGACGGCTCGCCGCCGTAGTCGTCGACCACGAAAACGTCGAGCTCGACTACCCGGTCAGCGTAATCATGCCGCAATTGCAGCAGCGGATGACAGCGGCGTATGGCCACCCCGAGCTCTTCGGCCAGCTCGCGCGTCAATGCCTGTTCGCTGCTCTCGCCGGCAGCGATTTTACCGCCCGGGAATTCCCAGTACCCGGCCATGTGCTTGCCGGGCGGTCGCTGCGCGATCAGTACCCGTCCGCTGGCATCGCGCAGCACCGCGGCCACCACGCGCACGGCGGCCGTCACTGATTGCCGGCCAGGGCGCCGTGGCAGTGCTTGTATTTCTTCCCCGAGCCGCATGGACACGGTTCGTTGCGGCCGACCTTGCGGTCGGCACGCACGAACGGGGCTACCGCCGGCTCGGCCGCGGCCGCCCCTGCGGCCCCGGGCCGCAGGCCGGGCGCGGCCCCGGCGCTCAGCCCGGGCGCCACCTCCGCATCGCCGGCGCCCAGCAGCGGCTGTAGCTCGGCATGCTGAGCGTGCAATGCTTTCATCATCCGCTCGCGCCGCTCGGCCTCTTCGCGATCGATCTGCTCCTGGGTGCGGATCTCGATCTTGGTCAGCGTCGACACCGTGTCGAACTTCACCCGATCGAGCATCGCCGAAAACAGCTCAAAGGCCTCGCGCTTGAATTCGAAGCGGTAGTCCTTCTGCGCGTAGCCGCGCAGATGAATCCCCTGCTTCAGATATTCCATCGCCGCCAGGTGCTCGCGCCAGTGCTGATCGAGCGTGCGCAGCACCACATCGCGCTCGATGTGACGCATGATCTCGGCGCCATAGCGCTCCACCTTCTGCTGGTAGGTCTGGCGCACGCTGTCGTGAATACGCGCCCGCAGCGGCGCCTCCTCGAGCTCCGGCTGCGCTACCAGCCAGGCCCTGGGCTCCACCGTCAGATTCAGGTCGCGCCGGAATGCCTCCTGCAGTCCATCGAGATTCCAGTCCTCCGGCACGCTGTTGGGCACCACGAACTGATCGATCAGGCTCGCGGTCGCCTCTTCGAACATCTCGCCGATCGCGGAACTCATATCGGCGGTACCGAGAATCTCGGTACGCTGCTGATAGATGACCTTGCGCTGATCGTTGGCGACATCGTCGAACAGCAGCAGCTGCTTGCGGATATCGAAGTTGTGCGATTCGACCTTGCGCTGCGCTTTCTCGATCTGGCGCGTGAGCATGCCGCTCTCGATGACTTCGCCGTCCTTCATGCCGGCGAACTGCAGCAGCCGCTTGGTGCGGTTGGGATCGCCGAAGATGCGCATCAGGTTGTCTTCCATCGACAGATAGAAGCGGCTCGAGCCGGGATCGCCCTGGCGGCCGGAGCGGCCGCGCAACTGATTGTCGATGCGCCGCGATTCGTGGCGCTCGGTGCCGATGATGTGCAGCCCGCCGGCGCTGATCACCTGGTCGTGGCGTTGCTGCCAGGCGGCGCGCGCGGCCTCGAGCGCGGCCTGATCGGTCTCGGTCGGCATGCCGGCAAGCTCCGCCTCGAGATTGCCGCCGAGCACGATGTCGGTGCCGCGGCCGGCCATGTTGGTCGCGATGGTCACAGTCGCGGGCCGGCCGGCCTGCGCGACAATATGCGCCTCGCGCTCGTGCTGCTTGGCATTGAGTACCTGGTGGCCGATGCTCTCCTTCTGCAGCAGGCCGGACAGGAATTCCGAGGTCTCGATCGAGGTGGTGCCGACCAGCACCGGCTGCGCGCGCTGCACGCAGTCCTTGATGTCGGCAATGATCGCCTCGAACTTGTCCTTCTGCGTCAGGTACACGTAATCCGAGTGATCCTTACGAATCATCGGCCGATGGGTCGGTATCACGACCACTTCCAGTCCGTAGATCTGCAGGAACTCGGGCGCTTCGGTGTCGGCCGTGCCGGTCATGCCGGCGAGCTTTCGGTACAGACGAAAGTAATTCTGGAACGTGATCGAGGCGACCGTCTGGTTCTCCTCGCGCACCCTGACGCCTTCCTTGGCTTCCACCGCCTGGTGCAGCCCATCCGACCAGCGCCGGCCCGGCATGGTGCGGCCGGTGAATTCATCGACGATGATGACTTCGCCGCTGCGCACGATGTACTCGACGTCGCGCTTGTAGAGCGCGTGCGCTCGCAGCGCCGCGTTCAGGTGATGCATCAGACGAATGTTGGCGGTGTCGTACAGGCTCTCGCCCTCACGCAGCAGTGTCGCCTCTGCCATCAGCTGCTCGACGCGCTCATGACCCGCCTCGGTCAGATGCACCTGCTTACCCTTCTCGTCCACCGAGTAGTCGCCGGGGCCGTCTTCGGCCTGCTGGCGCGTCAGCCGCGGCACCAACTCGTTGATGCGCACATAAACCTCGGTGCTCTCTTCCGCCGGCCCGGAGATGATCAGCGGTGTGCGCGCCTCGTCGATCAGAATCGAGTCCACCTCATCGACGATCGCGTAGCTGAGCGAGCGCTGCACGCGGTCATCGAGCCGGTACGCCAGGTTGTCGCGCAGGTAATCGAAACCGAATTCATTGTTAGTGCCGTAGGTGATGTCGCAGGCATAGGCGGCGCGCTTCTCGGCCGAATCCTGCGCGTTCTTGATCACCCCTACGTTAAGTCCGAGGAAGCGGTACACCGGCCCCATCCAATCCGCGTCGCGCTGCGCCAGGTACTCGTTCACCGTAACGACGTGGACGCCTTCACCGGGCAGCGCGTTCAGATACGCCGGCAGCGTCGACATCAGCGTCTTGCCCTCGCCGGTGCGCATCTCCGCGATCTTGCCCTGATGCAGCGCCATACCGCCGACCAGCTGCACATCGAAGTGGCGCATCTTGAGTGTGCGCTGTGCCGCTTCGCGCACCACCGCAAAGGCCTCGGACAGCAGTTGATCGATCTTTTCCCCCTGCCGCAGCCGCACACGAAATTCCGCGGTCTTGTCGCGCAACGCATCGTCCGACAGCGCCTGCAGCGAGGACTCCTGGGCGGTCGCCTCGCGAACCAGCCGGGTATAGTTTTTGACGAGCCGATCGTTGCGGCTCCCGAACACGCGGGTCAGCGCCTGTAGCACGAACAATCCTTTGGAATAAGACGGGCAGCTTCAGGGACTTGATTGAAAGTCGCTGTAGCTAAACCCGTTATTGTAAGGCTAGACAGGGCCGCAATGTAGTCGTTCGTGCCGTGCTGACAGCTGCGCTTCAACGCGCGCTGAAGTGCGGCCGGGCGATCAGCCTGAAGGCCCGTTTCCGATCGCTGTCCGATCAGTGTGTCCGATCAGTGTCCGACGAACGCCATCGGATCGATCTGGCGGCCATCCTTGAGTACTTCGAAGTGCACGTGCGGTCCGGTCGAGCGACCGGTGGATCCGACCACGGCCACCGCCTGTCCGCGCTCCACTTGATCGCCGACCGCCACCAGCATCCTGGCCGCATGCGCGTAGCGCGTGATGTAGCCATTGCCATGATGGATTTCGACCAGGTTGCCGTAACCCTCGCGCGGACCGGCCCAGGTCACGATACCCGAGGCCACCGCCAGCACATCGGCACCGGCAACGCCGGCAAAATCCACGCCCTTGTGGAACGCATCCTCGCCGTTGAACGGATCCATGCGCTCGCCGAAATACGAGGAGATATAGCCTTCGCGCACCGGACGTCCCGAAGGTTTGATCTCCAGCGACAGCTGCCGACCGAGAATCACATGTTCGAGCGCGGAAAACTGTCCGGAGCGCGAGTCGATGCGTCGGCCCAGGTCATCGATCATCAGGGTCAGATCCGGTACCCGCGAGCCGCGGCCGACACCATCGGATTCCGAACCACCCTGGGGAGGATCGTCATCAAAATCAAATTCGCGGCTGTTGATATGCGCCATCAGGGTCAGGCGCTTGCCGAGCGCGTTGAGCCGAATCACATGGGCGTTCATCACGCCCAGCCGCATGGCCAGCGCGTCCACGCGATCCTGCAGCTGCAACTTCAGCGCCGCCACTTCCGCCTGCTGCGCGCGCGTGGCGGCGCCCGGATGGAGCAGCGCCATGCGCGCCATGCTGCGCTCGCCGATGTGCAAGCCGAGCGCAAAAATAGTGACCACAAGCGCCAGCGCTGCGACCGTAACCAGGCTCAGGGTAACCGGGTGCGATAGATTGAGATGGCGGGCGTTGCCAATGTGGCGCGAGAAGAAAATCACATTCATGCCTGTCGCTCCAGTGTGCCGGCGAGCACTGCTAGCGCGGCCCACAGCCTTAGCTCAAGGTTCACGCGTGCGCGCACCCCTGGAGGATGATCCCCCGCACCCATGGTGCACTGCACCCGAAAACTTCGAAAACGCTCGCGGCCGGTCATCGGCGCCCCGCGTGCCACCCTGTCGTAAATGCAGTAGCCTTCCTGCCTCGGCAGCCCCGCTGTCGCAGCGATTTCCCGCTGTCAGACCGGTGGCTTTGCGTCCCCGCGTTTCCGGCGGGTTTGCCCTTGATCGGTGCGTTCGACTATGCACAACAAGTCTCCGGCTGACAAGAAGACTGGCGCACGGAATCGTCGTCGGAGCGGGCCTACAGCCGCCAGCGCTGCACCGCGTCAAAGAGTAAATCCTAAATCAATCAATGAGTTACTATCGAACCGGTCGGGTCTGCGCCGGATCACCGCCGGCCTTGCGGCGCAGCAGTCCTGGGCCGACTGGCTGCGTGGGGCGGTCGCGGCCGAGCTGGCCGGCCACCTCGTTAGTGCAGTGCCGAAAAACGCCGAGTTGGTGGTTTTTGCCGACAGCGCCGCCTGGGGCACGCGCTTGCGCTATGCGCTGGCAGCGATGCAGTCGAGGATTGCCGCGCGTGATTCGGCGATTTCCCACACCACGGTGCGCGTGCAGCTGCCAGCAGCACCCAAGCCGCGTCGAGGGCTCTGAAATCGCTGCTGTTGGCCTCTAGGAGGCGAGTGCGGTGCGTTCGGCGGCGTTCGCCGGCACGTAGGAAATCGGCGCCTGGGAGGCGTCTTCGAATACGACCTCTTCCCAGGCCTCCCGGTCGGCCAGCAACGCTCGCAGCAGCCGGTTGTTGAGACCGTGGCCGGACTTGTGACCGGAAAACTCGCCGATCAGGCTGTGGCCGAGCAGATACAGATCGCCGATGGCGTCGAGGATCTTGTGCTTGACGAATTCGTCCTCATAGCGCAACCCGTCCTCGTTCATGACGCCGACATCGTCCAGCACGATCGCATTGTCGAGCGTGCCGCCAAGGGCGAGGTTATGGGCGCGCAGGGTCTCCAGATCGCGCATGAAGCCAAAGGTACGCGCGCGGCTGATTTCCTTCAGGAACGAGGTGGTGGAGAAATCCATCGTGGCGCGCTGCAGGCGGCGCTTGAAGATCGGATGATCGAATTCGATCTCGAAATTCACCTTGAAGCCTTCAAACGGATCAAATCGCGCCCACTTGTCGCCGTCCTCGACCAGGACCGATTTCTTCACGCGGATAAAGCGCTTGAATACATCCTGCTCCTCGATGCCGGCCGATTGCAGCAGGAACACGAACGGACCTGCGCTGCCATCCATGATCGGCACCTCCGGCGCGGTCACCTCGACGCAGGCATTGTCGATACCCAGACCCGCGAACGCCGACAGCAGATGCTCAACAGTCGAGATGCGCGCATCGCCGTGGACCAGCGTGGTACCGAGCGTGGTGTCACCGACGTTCTGCGCGCGCGCCGGGATGTCCACCGGCTGCGGTAGATCGACGCGGCGGAAACAGATACCCGTGTCGGGCGGCGCGGGCTTGAGCGTCATCATGACTTTCTTGCCGGTGTGCAGGCCGACGCCGGTGGCGCGAATCGAGTTTCGAAGTGTTCGCTGGCCGAGCATAGGAATTTTTCCGGTGCCAAACGTTGAAGGCGTGGCAGACAGCGCCACAGACAAAAAGCCCCGCCGCTGCGGCTGAAAAGCGTGATTAAAGTATCACAGCGGCGGATGCGGAGCTAACCGGTCCGCCGCCTGTTTGATACCGCATCAATCCGCCTGCCGACGCAGAAATGCCGGGATATCCAGCATTTCCTCGGCCTCCTGCAATGCCGGTAGGCCGTCACCGACAGCGCGTTGTCGCACAACGGTCGGCTTGTCGAGCTGCGAATAATCGCTCTGTGTCAGCGGGCCGCGTGCTTTGGCCAAGCGCCCATGGGCCTGATCGGCCATACGTGCCGCGGCCGCCTCGCGGCTGGCGCTCGCGTCGCGGGCGGACATCGCCGAGCGTTCGATGAAGCTGTCGCGCGCGGGCTCGGAACGATTGCGCTGCGCCGCAGCACCCCTGCCGAGGCCAGTCGCCACCACCGTGACGCGGAGTTGACTGGACATGTCGGGGTCGATCACCGTGCCGACGACGACGGTGGCGTCCTCGGAAGCATATTCCTTGACGATGCTACCGACTTCCTCGAACTCACCGATTGACAGATCCACGCCCGCCGTCACGTTCACCAGGATGCCATGCGCACCGGCCAGATTGATGTCCTCGAGCAGTGGCGAGGACACCGCAGCCTCGGCGGCCTGGCGCGCACGGCCCTCGCCGCTGGCCGAGCCGCTGCCCATCATGGCCATGCCGGTCTCGCCCATGACCGTACGCACATCGGCGAAATCGACGTTGATCAGCCCGGGCCGGGTGATCAGCTCGGCGATGCCCTGCACGGCGCCCTGCAGCACCTGGTTCGCCGCCTTGAAGGCGTCGAGCAGTGTGGTGCACGGTCCGAGCACGGTCAGCAGTTTCTGGTTTGGAATGGTGATCAGAGAATCGACGTTTTTGGTCAGCTCCGCGATCCCATGGTCGGCCACCAGCGCGCGCTTGCTGCCTTCCATCACGAATGGCTTGGTGACGACCGCGACGGTCAGGATCCCAAGCTCACGCGCAATCTGCGCCACCACCGGTGCCGCACCGGTCCCGGTGCCGCCGCCCATCCCCGCGGTGATGAACAGCATGTCGCAGCCCTCGATCACCTCAATGAGGCGATCGCGGTCCTCCATCGCGGCCTGGCGGCCGATCTCGGGGTCGGCGCCCGCGCCGAGTCCCTTGGTGATGCTGCAGCCAATCTGCAGCGAAGTCTTGATCTTCGAAGCCTTGAGTGCCTGGGCATCGGTATTGACACAAATGAAATCCACGCCTTCGATGCCGCTCGATACCATGTGAGACACGGCATTGCCACCGCCGCCTCCCACGCCGATCACCTTGATTACAGCGCTTTGGCTGTATGCGTCCATGAGTTCAAACATCTGTCAGCTCCTTGAAGTTTCCCCGAATCGTTCGGATCAAAAATTCCCCTTGAACCAGCTCTTCATGCGGTCGAACACGCCGGCGACGTTGCCGCCGAGCACCGCGGCGCGGGAGGCCGGGGCGCTGTTCTCGCGCGCGTACAGCAGCAGCCCAACGCCGGTTGAATAGATCGGACTGCGCACCACATCGCCCAGGCCCTTGACACGGCCAGGTAATCCCAGCCGCACCGGCACGTGGAAGATTTCCTCGGCCAGCTCAATCGCGCCTTCCATGCGCGCGCTGCCGCCGGTCAGCACGATGCCGGCGGCAATCACTTCCTCGAAGCCGCTGCGGCGCAGCTCTTCGCGAATCAGGTTGAACAGCTCCTCGTAACGCGGCTCGACGATCTCGGCCAGGGTCTGGCGCGCGAGCCGGCGCGCCGGCCGGTCACCGACGCTGGGTACCTCGATGCTCTCGTCGGGATTGGCCAGCTGCGACAGCGCGCAGGCGAAGCGGATCTTGATGTCCTCGGCGTATTGCGTGGGGGTGCGCATCGACACCGCGATGTCGTTGGTGACCTGATCGCCCGCGATCGGAATTACCGCGGTGTGGCGAATGGCGCCGTTGCCGAACACCGCAATGTCGGTGGTGCCGCCGCCGACGTCGACCAGGCACACGCCGAGCTCCTTTTCGTCGTCGGTCAGCACCGCGAAGCTCGATGCCAGTTGTTCCAGCACCACGTCCTCGACCACCAGGCCGCAGCGCTGCACGCATTTGATGATGTTCTGCGCCGCGCTGTCGGCACCGGTGACGATGTGCACCTTGGCCTCCAGCCGCACGCCCGACATGCCGATCGGATCGCGAATGCCCTCCTGGCCGTCGATGATGAATTCCTGCGGCAGCACATGCAGGATGCGCTGGTCGGCGGGGATGGCCACCGCCTTGGCGGCGTCGATCACGTGTTCGACATCGCCATGCGTGACCTCACGGTCGCGGATCGCGACCACACCATGGGAGTTGAGACTGCGCACGTGGCTGCCGGCGATGCCGGCGTAGACGGCGTTGATCTCGCAATCGGCCATTAGCTCGGCTTCCTCGACCGCGCGCTGGATCGACTGCACAGTGGATTCGATGTTCACCACCACGCCCTTCTTGAGCCCGCGCGACGGCTGGCTTCCCAGACCGATCACCTCGATCGAACCGTCGGGCGTGATCTCCCCGACCAGCGCCACCACCTTGGAGGTGCCGATGTCGAGCCCGACGATGACGTTCTTGTCTGCTTTTCTAGCCATTGAATGCAGCCTTGTCGTCCGCCGGCGCCGGCCTGAGGGCTACATGGTTGGCGCCGCCCTTCCAGCCCACCGCGAAGCCGTTGCTGTAGCGCATGTCCACGTAGGCGATGTCGGTGGCGCGCTGGCTCACGAGTTTCGCGGCCACCAGCATGAAGCGCTCGAAGCGCTCATCGATCTGGCGGCGGCCCAGGCGCACCGCCACGCCGTTATCGAGCGTCAGGTTCCAGGCGCCGCGCGCGTCGAGCTCGAGGGCCGCGAGCCGCATGCCGACCTCGGTCAGGTGACCCTGTGTGGCGAGAAAACGCGCGGTAACTTCCTGCTCCGAGCCGAACGGTCCTGCGAGCTGCGGCAGTTCGGGCGGCACGAAGCGCGCCTCGCTGAGGAATAATTCCCCGCGCGCATTGAGCAGCCCGGCATGGTTCCAGCGCGCCACCGCGATCTGCTCGACGATCTCGATCTTCAGACCGCGCGGCCAGCTGCGCTGCACGGCGGCGTGATCCACCCACGGCAGCGTGCGCAGTCCGTGGCTGATGTCCTCGAGATCCACGGTCACCAGGCCGTTGCCGCCCAGGCGCAAGCCCACGATCTTCTCCACGTCCAGTGCCGAGACCCGCTGCAGCCGACCGGTGACGATAACGCGCTGGATTGGCTGGTCGAGCAGCAGCGTCAGTCCCGAGACG
>DATNNU010000253.1:0-2270 GCA_035601675.1 Steroidobacteraceae bacterium
AACCGCCCGGCACGCCGCCGTGCTGCACGGTGGCGGCCGGTACGACGTTATGCGGTGCGCTGCCGGCAGGCGGTCCGGTCAACACGTGCGCCGGCGGCGGGGCTGTGCCCGTGCCATGGAACGGCGCAGCAGGCGTCACGCCATTCGTGCCATGCGATGGCGCGGTGGGCACCATGCCATTGGTGCCATGCGATGGCGCGGTCGGCACCGTGCCGGCCATGCCGCCGCGCGACGACACGGCTGGTGTGACGACCGGTGTGTGCTGCGGCGTGCCGCCGCTGAAGGTTGTGCTGTGCGATAGCGCAGGCCCGCTGGCCGGCACTACCCCCTGGCCGGCGAACACGCCGGCATGCGCCGTTGCGGCGATCGGCGGATTGCCGTGATTGGCTGAGGCGCGCAGCTGCGGATTGCCGCGCGCACCTACCTCGTGCTGCAGCTGCGCCGGCACTGGCGTCAGATGATGGTCGTGTTCCGCGGCCAGCTCATTCGCGCCGGGTCGGGCCTGGATGCCGCCTTGGCCGCCATTGAAGCTGACGCGATTGTTGGAGTTTTCGATCACTACGGTCTTGTTGTAGACGTTGGTGATGTGCACATCGTTGTGAATATTGTTATAGGCGCGGTTGTAGCGGAATTCGCCGCGCTCCCAATAGCCGCCCTCGTAGCCGTGGCCGATGTAACCATAGCCGTAATTGACGCCGCCATAGAATCCGATATGAGGACCCCAATAGCCGCCATTCCAGACGTAGAAGCCATCGTTCCAGCCCCAGTAGCCCGGGGTCCACAGATAACCCGGCTGCGGCGCCTCGACCCAGGTGCCGGGAACCCAGTAATAATCCTCATCGCCCCAGGCCCAGTAGCCGGGCGTCCAGATATAGCCGGGTCCCGGGACCGGCGGCTGCTCGTAGACCGGCAGCATGGGCGGGGCGATATTGATCGATACCCCGACGTTGACGAAGGCCTGCGAGGCCTGCGAGCTCAGTAGCAGCGCGAACGCCAGGGCTACCGTGTAGAAAATACCGCTGACAAAGCTTTTGCTGCGGTTGCACATGGATCCACCCCTTACCTTGCTGTTACAGACGGCCACAGTTGAAGGAAAACGCCTGCAAGCTTGCCTGGTTGACGCTGAACGGCCGCTGACTCGAGCGGTGCACGACATTGCGCGCGCAAACGCGGCCCAATGCAATCAGACAGATACGCGATCGCGCGCGCTGCGGCGCGCGCGCTGATCGACGGCGCCGTCGATCAGCGCTGTCTGACCTGGCTCAGCAGCCGCAGGATCTCCATGTACAGCCACACCAGGGTCACCAGCAGACCGAAGGCGCCGTACCACTCCATGTAGCGCGGCGCGCTCTGCGCGACGCCGGTGTAGATCAGATCGAAGCTGAGCACCAGGTTGAGCGCGGCAACGCACACGATGACCAGCGACACACCGATGCTCAGCGCACTTGCGCCCTGCAGAAACGGCACTGCGACATGGAAGAAACCGAGTACAAACGACGCCAGGTACAGCAGCATGATGGCACCGGTGGCTCCCACGACGATCGCCCGGAAGCGCTGCGTGACGCGAATCAGGCCCATCGTATAGGCCAGCAGCAGCGCCGCCATGACGCCGAAAGTCAGGCCGACCGCCTGAATGGCGATGCCCGGATAGCGCTTCTCGAGCAGCGCCGAGATGCCCCCGATCGCCAGCCCTTCGCAGGCCGCGTACGGTATCGACAGATACGGGGCCAGCGTTGCCTTAAAGCTGATGATCAGCCCGAGCCCCAGCCCGCCCAGCAGGCCGATAAGAATCGCCGGCGCTACCGCGGCCGGATTGCCGCTGCCAACGGCCTGCGACCACGGCCACAGCGCGGCGGCCAGCAGCACCACCAGCAGCAGGAACGACTTGTTGACCGTGCCCTGCAGCGTCATCGCCTCGCCGGCGACGCTGGCGCGCGGCAAACCTGTGAAAGTTTTATCGTTCAGTCCGGGGTTACCGGTACGGACGGGTAAATTTCTGTCGGCCATAAAAACCTCTTCAGCGCTGCGCTGGAACGGGTTTCTGCTTGTCGTGCTCGATGAGCGCATAAGCAGAATGATTGTGAATGGATTCGAAATTCTCGCTCTCCACGACATAGGCGGAGATGCGCGCCTCATCGTTGAGACGAACCGCTACGTCGCGCACCATGTCCTCGACGAATTTGGGATTGTCGTAGGCGCGTTCAGTCACGTACTTCTCGTCTGGCCGCTTGAGAATCCCGTAGAGTTCACACGAGGCTTCGCTCTCGGCG